>CACKXV010000004.1 GCA_902604225.1 uncultured Pelagibacteraceae bacterium
ATAAAGTTGTACTAAAGAAATTATGAGGATTGGCTTTTGAAAATGAATATTAGCAAAACATTACAACTTCCTTGTGGTGTAGAGATAAAAAATAGATTTTTAAAATCTGCAATGACTGAAGGAATTGCAAATAGTGATGCATCAGCTAACAATCGTCATGTAAAACTATATGAATGCTGGGCAAAAGGTGGTACAGGAATCTCTGTTACTGGCAATGTACAAATAGACCATAGGTACATTGAGCGTGCTGGAAATGTTGTTATAGAAGGAACACAATCTAATGAAAGATTAGCAGCTTTGGCAAATTGGTCTCAGGCTGGAAAACAGAACAATACACAATTATGGATGCAACTCAGTCATGCTGGACGTCAAACCCCATTTTCTATAAATAAAAAATCTGTAGCACCCTCAGTCAAACCTATGCCAACTTTAGGTGGAGTATTAAAATTTGGGGTACCCGAGGAACTCTCACATTCTCAAATTCTAAATATCATTGATAGATTTATTAATGCTGCAGAAATTGCAAAACAAACTGGATTTACTGGAGTACAACTACATTCAGCACATGGATATTTATTATCAGAATTTTTGTCTCCAAATATAAATAATAGAACTGATCAATGGGGTGGCAGTATTGAAAATAGGTCAAGATTGTTGATTAGCATTATTGATGGGATTAGGACAAAAGTTGGAAATAGCTTCCCCATATCTGTGAAATTAAACTCATCAGATTTTCAAAAGGGTGGTTTTACCCACGAAGAAAGTATTCAAGTCGCCAAATTACTTAACTCAACCTCATTAGATTTACTTGAGATTTCTGGAGGCACATATGAAAATTTTGTAGCTTTAGAGATTGATTCTTTTAATCTAAAGAAAATGAAAAAAATAAAACCTCAAAGAAGTACTTTAGTGCGGGAAGCTTATTTTTTAAAATATGCAGGGGAAATCAAAAAATTTCTTTCAATTCCCCTCGCGGTAACTGGAGGTTTTCGTACCGCTGATGGAATGAATAGTGCACTTAATAGTGGAGCCTGTGATGTTATAGGCCTTGGAAGACCTTTATGCTCCGAACCTGAAATCATTAATGAATTAATTAGTGGAGATAGAAAATCGGCTACACTTTATGAAAACATTCTTCAATTTGGACCTTGGATACTTGGGCTAAACAGCCCGATTGCATTGATGAGATCCAATAATAAAGCAGCTCAAGTATATTGGTGCTATCGACAAATTTTAAAAATGGCTAATGGTGAAAAAGTTAATAATAAACTTAGTCTAACAAAAGCATTATTTGATCATTTTAGAGAAGATTCCGCAAACAGTAAAAAATACCAAAAATATTGGAGTGATTTAAACTGAAAAAATTAATTATCCTTTTAATTCTTATTTCTAATTTCGCTCATGCAGATCAAAAAGATGATCGCTTAAGTGAACTTTTTGATAAATTATTTTTAAGCACAAATAATATGGAAGCCAGTAGGCTTCTGTTTAATATTTGGGATATATGGTCTATAGCCGATAAACAAGAAACTCAAATTATATTTGATGAGGCTAATCAATTTATGGACGATGGAGAACTAGATAGTGCAGTTGAATTATTTACAAAAGTTATTAAGCAAAGCCCAGAATTTGCCGAAGGGTGGAACAAGAGAGCGACTGTCTATTTTTTAAAAGGTGAATTTAATAAATCTATATCAGATATTGAAAAAACATTATATCTTGAGCCCCGTCATTTTGGCGCACTTGATGGTTTAGCCGAAATTTACTTAATTAAAGATGACCTGGTAGGTGCAGCGGCTACATATCGACGAATTTTAGAAATTATTCCCTCAAGTAAAAAATCTCAAGACAGATTAAGATTAATTAATGATTTATTAGTTTGATGTGTGGACGTTACGTACTTTCAGATACAGAAGCAGTTGAAAAAAAATTTAAAACTAAAGTATCAGCATCATTTAATATCGCACCATCACATGATGTTTTGGTACTAAAACCAAACCCTGAAATGATTAAGTGGTCTTACTCTCCAAAATGGAAAGAAGATATGCACCTTATTAACTGTCGCCATGAAACATTACTTGAAAAGCCGTCTTTTAAAGGTTCCATGCGATGTGTTTTTGTTGCAAATGGATGGATTGAATGGAAAAGATTAAAAAACGAAAAAAAACCTTTTTTTCATTCTATAAAGACTGAACTCATTTATTTTGCTGGAATCTACAATTTAACAAGTGGATGTGCGGTTGTAACTTGTCAATCATCTCAACATATTGCTCAAGTTCATCATCGTCAGCCATTGTTGTTAGAAGAAAAACAGATAGGTGAATGGCTAACGGGCAAGCATCAAATAGAAAGAAAAAAAGATGATCAAGTTGATATTTATGAAATATCTAAACAAATAAATAGTCCAAAAAATAATAACAGCCAGTTGTTAGAACAAATTTAAATTATATAATTCGTTCATGAGTAAGTTTTATCATTTCATAGACAGCACATTTATAGACTTAGGAAGACAGTTTAAGCTAAGTTACTTACCACCACTCATGATTTACTTAGCTGCTGGTGTTGCTGGATTAACTGGCATTGTTGGAACTTTTTTTGTTAAAGACTATCTCAATTTATCTGCTGCATTTCTGGCAGGTCTTGGTTTTTGGGCTGGAATTCCGTGGGCCTTAAAAATGCCTTTAGGTCATTTAGTTGATTTGATTTGGGAGCGAAAAAATTATCTTGTATATATAGGAGCTTCATTAATCGCCGTAAGCCTTGGTATAATGTATGGTCTAATTGCCCACACAGGGTTTATGTCGCAATTCCTCAATATTGAAACCTGGTATGTGATCAGTGTATTGCTTGCACCAATTGGATATGTTGTACAAGACGTCGTAGCTGATGCAATGACTGTTGAAGCTGTTCCAAGTTTAGATGAAGAAGGCAAACTTTATTCACCTGAGTTAATAAAAAATATGCATACCACAATGCAAACTTTGGGAAGGTTTGCAATCATTGGAGGTACTGTTGTTGTTGCTTTAATCAATGTAATCATTTTCAGTAGTGTTGAAGCTGAAACAGAGCAAGAAAAAATACTTTTATATGCAAATATTTATCTCTTTGCATTGATCATCCCTTTAATTTCAGTACTAGGCGTATTTCTCTCAATTTATCTTAAAAACAAAAGAAGAAATAAATTATCAAATGCTGGTGTTGAAGAGAAGATAGAGAGTGAGGAAACAAAAGTTGATTGGTGGATACTTGGGGGGTCACTTATTTTTGTCATATTTACTCTTACTGTAGGTGGCTTCAATCTTCCTTATGCTCAAGAGATCGTGTTTGTAGGATCAGTAAGCATTATTTTCTTTTTGATGGCTAAGTTAATGCGAGAGTTGCCTGAATCAATGCGACTAACTATTTTAGGAACTGCAATAATAATATTTATTTTTAGAGCAATGCCAGGTCCTGGTGCAGGTTTGACTTGGTTTGAAATAGATAATTTAGGTTTTGATGAACAATTTTTTTCAGTCCTTTCATTACTTGCATCATTTCTAACTTTGTTGGGAATTATTATTCTAAGACCGTTTATGGTAAATAACTCGATTGCAAAGATTATTGTAATTTTATCTATTGCTGGGGCAGTTTTATTTTTGCCAAGTGTTGGTATGTATTATGGATTTCATCAGTGGACAGCTTCCTTAACAAATGATGTAGTTGATGCGCGTTTCATAGCTATTTTTAATACTGCTCTTGAATCACCTTTGGGGCAAGTATCGATGATACCATTGCTTGCTTGGATTGCGAGAAATGCGCCCGCTCATCTTAAAGCGACATTTTTTGCTGTATTTGCCTCTTTTACTAATCTTGCTCTATCTGCAAGTTCATTGTTTACAAAATACCTCAATCAAATTTATGAGGTCACTAGGGAAGTAAAGGACAAAATTACAAATGAAATTCTTTCAGTTGCAGATTACTCTGAATTGGGCATTTTACTTATTGTGATAACACTACTCACCCTTTTGGTCCCAATATTTTCTGTTATAATTATTCAGAAAACAAGATTGAAAACAAATGAGTAAAATTAATTTATGAAGAATGTTCTGCAGATACTTGGAGTTTTTTTTATTGGTGCATTAATTGGTTTTATACTCATGGGTTTTGGTTTGTCAGTTGATGTATCGATGATGGCAGGTACCGCTGTGATATTGGTTTTAGCTTATTTAGTCACAAAGCAAAATAACAAGGGGAAGAAATAAATGGCAACTATTCCAAGTGAGCAGATTAAAACTAAAGAAATATTAGACTGGAAGGGTTTACACTTACTCAATTTTAGAACATCTTCTTGTTCACAAAAACTTCGAATTTACCTTAACTTAAAAAAAATCAGTTGGACTTCGCACAGTGTAAATCTCGCAGCAGGAAAAAATTATACAGAATGGTTTTTAGGTATCAATCCTAAAGGGCTCATTCCAGTACTTGTGGATGATGGGCATGTTGAAATAGAAAGCAATGACATACTAATGTATCTTGAAAAAAAATACCCTCAAAATCCTTTAATCGACGAGCATGAAGAGGAAAATATGAACACTCTTCTTAAAGATGAGGATGTTCTTCATGAAGACATTAGAAACATTGCTTATCGTTATATGTTTGGTGGTCTAGGCAAAAAGAGCTCTAAGGGACTTGAAGTATTCAAAAACTATAAATCTTCTAATTCTGAACTTGATAAACTTAAGATGAAAGAGGTCGAATTTTATGAGACCTATGGTGAAGAAGGAATTACTGATGACGCTGTAAAACAGTCATTGGTTAAATTTTGTGAGCGTTACGACAAATTTGAAGGCCGTCTAACTAACCAAAAATATTTAATGGGCGATAAGCTTTCGTTGCTAGACCTTGCATGGTTTATTTACTCATATCGACTCTATGTATCTGGATTTCCTTTTCGTAAGTTTTATCCACATGTATCAAATTGGTTTCATAATCTTTATTCACAAAATGAATTTTATAAGGAAGTAAACGATCCTTTGATTCTAAAATTAATTAGGCAGTATGCAAAAATAACAACAGCGCTTAATGCAAGATCAATAAAGGCATTAATGCCAAACTAATGACCAAAGATCGTGACGTTAAACTTGAGGGATATTACAAATCCCATTGGCCAGTAGAATGTGGTGGTAACCGAAGACAAAAAGCTGCCAATGGACGACTGGATGTAAAAAATAAACAAGCACGTGTGCAAAGTATTCGTAACGAAAGATGGAATGTTATGACCATTTTTCGAGAGCGCGAAGAACTTTTTCTTGGAGGCACTATGCCAAGTTTTACTGGTCCGCCTCCTTTTGGTTGGGTTCAAAAAATTGATCCTCAAACTCTTGAAGTTATTAATGAGACACCTCGACTTCCCTGCGGTGAGCATGTTTGGTGTGGAGCCATTACTGCCCATCAAAACGGCAACATTATTAAAGTTAATGGCAATTACATGCATAGTATTACTAATCAATGTGAAGTCGACATTGAAAAAAAGCTTCCAATTGACCAAGCACATAACGGGTTATTGGTCTTATCTGATGGTTCTATTGTAACCAAAGATCTTCGCCTTGAGGGGCAGGGCAGGTCAACCATCACGCGACTGAATGATAAGCTAGAGTTAATGCATGAACCTTTTTTATTACCTGAAGGTTCAATGGGTAGAATCGCTTCAGATAAAAATGATGATGGTGAATTTATCTACATACCTGGAATAGAAAAAATATGGAAAATAAGAGTTGATGAAAAGCTTTCTGTGGATGGAAGTTGGTCGCCAACTTATCGTTCAACCGATGATGATCAAGGCTTATCTTGGGACGGGTGTATTTCAGATGGATCCATGTGGCTAATGAATAACGGCGATATAGACTCACTGAGAGCAATATACTCAACTCATCCTAATGGTAGGTTTAATAAAGCGCCTAAGGAACTAAGTTGGAGAAGAAGCGCTCCTTGGAGCTGTAAGCAGAGATTGTATAAATTTGATCTTAATTCTAATGAATTTCAGTATATAGAGCCATTTGAAAAATCTGGAGGTGGTATAATAGCCCCTCCTGTAAATATACCAGAACATAACGTATGTATTTGTTGGGATAGTATTAATGGGGGACTAGCAGGCATTGATACCACAGCAAAAAAACTCGATCTTTCCTGGAAAATTGATGATATCCGTCCAACAATGCAGCCTGTTGTTTTTCCTGAAAGCAAAGAACTAGTTATTAATAGTTTTGAAGAAAATGATGATAAATTGGTTGTGATTGATTTAACTAATGGCAATATTTTAGATAAAGTTTCTCTTAAGTCGCCGTTAGCAAATGGTATGTTTTTAACCCCCGGTTTTAATAATGATATCATCTACTGCTCAACAAGAACCTTTGCTCGAGTTTCGTGGGAATAAGATATGATTAATTTTTAATCTTTCTAAATTTGTCCCCTTTTGTAAAATTCTAGTGTGTTTGAAAAAATTAAAAAATTATTTAATGAGAATTCGGTAAAAAATTGTCATTTTATTTATTTAAAAAAAAATGATGATAATTTTGTGAGTAATTCTATTTCTTTTGGCAAATCTCACTGGAATAATGAAGATGATCTAAATGGTGATCATATATTTAGATTAATGTCTATGAGCAAACCAATAACAGCTCTGGCAGCAATGCAATTAGTTGAAATGGGTAAATTAAATTTGGATTCACCGGCTGAGGAAATTCTTCCTGAATTAGCAAATATCCCAGTATTGACCGATGATAATAGGCTAGTCAAACAGACTAAATCAATCACATTAAGGCACTTAATGTCACATACATCAGGATTTGCATATAATTCACTAATGATGATTACTTCCAAGAAATTTAGAGGGTTGTCTACCTTTATGAAATTATATTTATTTATTAAAGGAATAGTTACATACATCTATCCATTTTCAAAAGGACCAAGACTATTTGAAGCTGGAACTAATTTTAAATATGGTACTGGACTTGGATTTGTAGGTATGATGATTGAAAAGGTTTCAGGTCAATCATTAGAAGAATATTGTAAAGAAAATATTTTTAATCCTCTAAATATGACAAATACTTTTTTTACCATTCCCAAAGAAAAAAAACATAAAATTGTACCCTTAGGTATTAGACAGGGAAAAAAATCTAAAGTGATTAGAAAAATGCCCTTCGTAGGTCAGCCCTACTTGCGATTTTGGAGAAAATCATACTATGGAGGGACTGAAATCTTTAGTTCGCCCAATGACTTCGCAAAGTTTGTACAATGTCTAATGAATAAAGGAAGTTTTAATGGTCATCAAATTATCTCCGAATTAAGTTTCAACGAAATGGTAAAACCAGGGGATTTTGATCAAATGTTTGAGAGAGATGACAACTATAATTTTTTAATGGGCGAAAATGGTAGAATAAAAAACAAGATGAATAGATATGGGTTAGGTTTAACCATATCTTTTGATCCTAATGATTCTCGGCCTGTAGGATCAATTGCTCACGGCGGTGCTGCTTGTACATTCTTTAGCTTTAATTTAGAAAAACAAAAGGGGGCCCTGATTTTTTCAAATTTCTATCCCTATAATGATAAAGAATGGCACGACATGGTTGTAGCTTTTGAAAAAGAAGTTTATGCATAATCGATTAAATTAATAATAAAGGAGAAATCATATGGAATTTTGTAATGCTGTTAGGGCTAAAGTCAAAGAAGGTTGCGAAGAAGAATATTTGGAAATCAATAAAAGTTTTGAAAATTTACCTGGCCAAAAGATTAGTCGTCTTTTCAAAACAGGAGACAGAACTTATTGCTATATCGGTATTTGGGAGTCAGAAGAGGCAATTGCTGCGCAGAGAGATGCAATGATTGCAAATTTAGACAAGATGAGGCACGTTCTAGAAGAACTATCACCTGAATTAGGTGTAACTGATCCTGTTTCAGGTACAGTTGTTCTTGATTATGAGGGGTAAATCAGGTTAGTATCTTGATATGAATCTAGATCTACCTGAGCTGTTATTTGGCATTCCATTACATTTAACACTTTTGTGTATTTCTAAATTATATGCAAACAGGTCATATGATGAAGCAGCAGGATATTTTAGTAAGGCGGGTAAAGTTTAAAAATTTATTACCACCTGTAATTAAGCTAGTCATCAAAAGAAAATGCAATCTAAGTTTTATTGACTTAAACAAAACCATCAGATCATCTAAAACATATCATTAACAATATGAGCTTAACCGACGAAGGACATTACGGTCCAAAACAATTAAATATGCTTAAAACCATCTGGGGTGAAGGATTTTTGTCACCGGGAGGTACTGGTGAAATTGATCAAATTTTAAAAGGATTAGACTTAAAAGGTAAAAAAGTTTTGGACATTGGCTGCGGTACAGGAGGAGCAGTTTTTCATATGATAGAAAAATATGGTGCTAATGAAGCAATTGGAATAGATCCAGAACCATTAGTGATCGAAACTGCAAATGATTTGGCTATAAAGAAAGGCATATCTAATAAAGTGAAATTTATATGCACTAAGCCTGGTGAACATAATTTTGAAGATAAAAGCTTTCAGGTTGTTTTTAGCAAGGAAGCCTTTTTACATATCATTGACAAAAAAAAATTACTCCAAGAGATAAACGATATCTTAGTTGATGATGGAATTCTTTCTGTCGGAGACTGGATGCGCAATGATGATAACGAACCATCAGCGCAGATGAAGGATTATATTGCAGCGGAAGGCTTAGATATGTTCATGTGTTCACTTGAGAAGTACGAAAGTCTTTTAAAAGAAACAGGATTTAAAGTTCTATCACTAAATGATCGTAATAAATGGTACTTAGAAAAAGTTAAGACAGAAATATCAGATATAAAAGGCCCCCTTTATGATGAGGTGATAAAGCTGATTGGAAAAGAAGAAGCAGATGGAGCGCTTGAGATTTGGGAAAAATTACTTGGCGTAGTTGAAAAAGGAGAACATCGCCCCGGCAATTTTCAAGCTATAAAGATATCAAACTAATATGGAGAATAAACTATCCCCGGCAGATACTGATCGTATTATTGAAATGGCTTGGGAAGATCGAACAACTTTTACTGATATTAATAATCAATTTGGACTTAAAGAAAAAGAAGTGATAAAGATTATGAAAGATAATCTTAAACGTAATTCTTTTCTAAAATGGAGACAAAGAGTGAGGGGACGAAAAACAAAAATCAATTCAATTTCAGATCGATTTAAATCTTCTAATCAAAAGACATAATAATATGAGCTCAGTTCAAAATATTTCATCTGAAGACTGCTATAAAAAACTAAATGAAGATCAGAATTCTTACTTAATTGATGTAAGAAGTCCGACCGAGTGGAATGTTGATGGCATCCCCGATGAAGATTCTTTTGAGGGCATTCTCTTTAAATTAGCTATAAGAAATGAAGAAGGAACAGAAAATCTCAATTTTATTGAGGAATTTAACTCTCTTGAAATACCTAAGGACTCAAATATTTATTTCATTTGTAAATCAGGAGGACGTTCCAATCTGGCAGCCAATATGGTTGCGAATGAAGGGTACAAAAGTTTATTTAATGTTGAAGATGGTTTTACCCTAGGTTGGAAACCCAAAGGTCTCCCTTCATCGGAATATTAATCTGAGACTGAAACAATTTTCTCGATCAACTTATCCAAATCATAATCATTGTTAGCTAGGAATGACTGAAATTCTTCTCGCTGCGCAATCACAAGACTGATGCCTTCAATATTTAAATCAATGATTTTTATCTGATTGTCCTTATTTAAAAGTCTCCACTTAAGATTAATCTTAAGTGTATCAGTTCCTTCCCTAATAATATTACTTTCAACAATCACGTATTTGCCAGCCTCTTGTGATCCGAATACATCAACTTTTTCACCCGCATACTGATCAAGTTTATTAGCGTACGAGCTTACAAAGTAATCTTTGAATGCAATTAAATATGCTTCTTTTTGTTCATCTGAAGCATTTTTCCATGCTTTAGATAAAACAAATTTAGAAATTAAATTTAGATCAATTGATGACATTACTAATTCTGTAAAACTCGAAGTTCTCTCAGTGTCTGAAAGTGTGTCATTACTTAAGATAGATATAGCCGTATCCGCAAATGACGCTACAAACTTTTCCTCTTCTACAAAATTAGATGCAAGAACAGTCAGATTGAAACTGCAGCAAAGAAAAAGTATATAAATATGAAATCTAATCCTAGTCATATGTAATCTCTATATCTGGTCCTACATAGCTTTCATCTATCTCAAAGTCATCAAAAATATCATTTTCTTGTTCAGAGGAGTCAATTTCTAGATTGCTAGCTGCTTGACTTTCCCTTCCTTGAGAATAAAAACTCCTAACTGCAGCATAATAGTCAATTGAATTATTCTGCAGGTCATCAAGTATTTCAACATTTTGAGATCTAAAATCAACTGCGCCTGTTCCTAATCGATATGTTCTTAGTGAGTCAGGAGCGCTACCTCCTCCAATTTGATACATTGGATCTAAGAGAGATGTGGAGAGAAGACCTGCGAAGTCTCGAGGATTAGATGGACCCAAGAAAGGCAATACTACGTATGGACCTGAGGAAACGCCCCAAACCGATAATGTTTGTCCAAAATCTTCGGTTTCAGTAACTAAGCCCATGCTTGATGCTGGATCAAAGAAGCCTAATAATCCAACGGTTGAATTAATAACAAACCTTGATGTTGATACTCCAGCTTTTCTGAGCTCTCCTTGAAGAAGATTATTAACGGCAGTAATGGGCATGCTTAAATTGTTTAAGGAGTATGTAATTCTATTTCTCACAAATCCAGGTACAAGGGCTTTGTATGTTACGGCGATCGGTCTTAAAATAATTTTATCAAAGATGACATTAAAAGAAAATACGACCCTATTCACCTTTTCAAATGGATCGTTAACAGTTGACACCTCTTGCTGTGATAAAGAGCTATTCAATTCAGTACTTTTGGAAGCACAACCCTGAAAGACCAGAGTAGATCCAATAATTAGCACTAATAGTATTCTCAAGTTCATTAGATTAATGCTATTCTATATAAATTTTGTAATCAAATTAATACTTTAATTGAGTTTAAATTTATGAGGCATTTTAGACAATAAATGGAACTATTTTGAGAACCAAAGATATCATTTTAGTATTAATGATAAATTTTGCATTTAGTTTAGCATTTATTTCGGCAAAAATTGGAGTAACAGAATTTCCTCCATTTCTATTCACAACAATGCGCTTTTTTCTTATAGCCCTCATTTTAATTCCATTTCTTAAGATTCACAAAGGTCAAATGAATAACATTTTGATTGTTTCTTTCCTTGGAGGCGGTATTCATTTTGCATTTTTTTATTTAGCCCTGGACAACTCTCAGTATATTTCATCTGTTGCGATCGTACTTCAACTTGGTGTACCCTTTGCCACTATATTGTCAGTAATATTTCTTAGAGAAGTGATCCGATGGAAAAGAATATTGGGTATCACTCTATCTTTTGGAGGTGTAATCATATTAGTCTTCGAGCCAACAATTTTTTCTGATTTGGGAGGTGTCTATTTTGCTCTTCTTGCAGCTTTTTCTATAGCTGTAAGTTTACTATTTATGAAAAAATTAGAAAAAATTAAGGTGTTTGATCTTCAGGCTTGGATTGCATTTATTAGCTTTATTTTCTTAGCAATAGTCTCATTAATTTTTGAAGAGAATCATGTTGACGTAATAGTAAATGCAAATTTAGTTGGTTGGTATGCAGTTTTATTTACAGCTTTTGCAGCAACATTAATTGGCCATGCAGGATTTTATTATTTAATTACTAAGTATGAACTATCTAAAATAACGCCTTTAACTCTTATGGCACCTGTATTGGCTATAGTAAACGCATTTGTAATCTCTTTATTTTCTATGTATGAAGGTTTTGATGAGGTCATTACTGTAAAAATTATTTTTGGAGCTTTAATTACTTTAGTAGGAGTTGCAATAGTGATGATCCGTGAACCAGAAGATAAGAAGGTTCCAAATTCACCATGAAATTTCAATTTTTAAATTCCCCCAATTTTGAAGAAAGAAAATCTAGAAAAATAAAATATATTGTTGTTCATTATACAGGAATGAAGTCGTCGACTGAGTCTTTGAAGAGACTGCAATCAAAAAAATCTAAAGTGAGTTCACACTATTTTATAAATGAATACGGCAAAATCATTCAGCTTGTAAAGGATTATAATATTGCTTGGCATGCAGGTATCTCATTCTGGGGATCAGATAAAAATCTCAATTCAAAATCTGTTGGAATAGAGATACAGAATAAAGGTCAAGAATTTGGCTATCACAAATTCAATAAGTCTCAAGTAGATGCAATAATAGAATTAATATTATATTTAAAAAATAAATATCAAATTAATGATGCGTTTATACTAGGACACTCAGATATAGCTCCATTGAGAAAACTAGACCCTGGTTATTTGTTTCCTTGGAAATTATTAAATAAAAAAGGTATTGGATTGTATCCAAAAAAGAATAATTCTAAAAAAGAACTAAGCCCATCAAATATAAAAAATTTACAAATCTTATTGAGAGACTTTGGTTACAAAATTTCAATTAATGGATTAATGGATAAAGAAACCCTTCAAGTTATCCATGCCTTTGAGAGCCATTATTGTCCAGAAGAATTAGAAGAATTTTCTGTTAAACATAAATTGATAGGATATCTGCGAAATTTAATAAAATCCAAAAACATAAGCTTGACCAAAAAACACTAAGACTGTAAATCATAGTTGCCAGATAATTGGATGACTGCTTTACTTGTAAAGAGGAAAGTCCGGGCTCCACAAGACAATGGTGCCGGGTAATACCCGGCGGGGGCGACCCTAGGGAAAGTGCCGCAGAAAATAAACCGCCTTAATTGAAATTTATAAGGTAAGGGTGAAAAGGTGAGGTAAGAGCTCACCGCTTTTTTGGTAACAAGAAAGGCATGGTAAACCCCGCCAGGAGCAAGATCAAATAGAGTTACAATAGTTAGTCTTGACTGTAACTGGGTTGATCGCATGATTCGTGTGGTAACACTCGAACTAGATGAATAGTCACAGATTTTATTAAATCACAGAACCCGGCTTATAGATTATCTGGTGATTTTTTATCTATTTATTTTCAATCACTTATCAAATTTGCTTAAAGTGAATTATTATATAAACTACTGAAAAATATAATTAATCCAAAAAAAGCAGTAGACATTACCCATTTGATCCCATACTATCCCATGTAATCCCAATTTAACCCAAACGAGGTAATTTGTTGATTATTTTAATAACTAACTTTTTTTATAAAATGGCATTGTTTCTATCTACTTATATTAATCGCATAGACAAGAAAGGTCGTGTTTCAGTACCTTCATCATTCAGAAGTGTACTTGAACAGAATGGTCTTAAGGGAATGATTTGCTATCCGTCACCAACCCTTGAATCAATTGAAGGTTGTGCAATTAACCGAATGCAAAAAATAAGTGATGCAATCGAGTCTGCTGGTCCTTTTAGTGAAGAAAGAAATACTTTTTCATCTTCCATATTTGCAGACAGTCATCAAATTCATTTTGATCAAGAAGGTAGAGTAATAATACCTGGTGAATTAATTATATCAGCAGGAATCATTGATCAAGTTTCATTTGTAGGCATGGGCGAAACTTTTCAAATGTGGAACCCGACTACGTATGAGGACTATAAAAAAGACAAAACAAATAGTGCAAAGAATAATTTAGCAAATCTCAAATGGAGTAATCAATAACTAATGAAAATAGGAGGATAATTTCATGGTTTTAAATTTAAGCGTTCCAGAGTTAAAAGAACTAAAGCCTAAAATAACTGTATTTGGAGTTGGAGGTGCAGGTGGCAATGCAATTAACAACATGATTGAGGCAGGTTTGTCAGGTGTTGAGTTTGTGGCAGCCAACACAGATGCACAGGCTCTTTCTAAATCATTGAGTGACTCTAAGATGCAATTAGGAGTTCAAGTAACAAAAGGTCTGGGCGCAGGATCACACCCTGATATTGGAAAGTCTTCAGCTGATGAAACTAAGCATGAAATCATGGAACGTTTAGAGGGAACTAACATGCTTTTCATCACGGCTGGCATGGGTGGAGGCACTGGTACAGGTGCTGCACCAGTAATTGCAAGAGTAGCAAAAGAATTGGGTATCCTCACTGTTGCAGTTGTTACAAAACCATTTCAATTTGAAGGCGCTGGAAGAATGCGTATTGCCGAGCAAGGTCTTAAAGAATTAGAGCATTTAGTAGATACGACAATTGTAATACCTAACCAAAACCTATTCAAAGTAGCTGATGAAAAAACAACTTTTGCAGATGCTTTTTCAATGGCGGATGATGTTTTACATGCTGGGGTAAGAAGTATTACAGATTTAATGGTTGTACCTGGACTTATAAATTTAGATTTTGCAGATGTAAAAACAATCATGAATAACATGGGTCGCGCCATGATGGGAACAGGAGAAGCTTCTGGTGAAAATAGAGCCATTGAATGTGCCCATAACGCCGTAACGAACCCATTACTTGATGACTATTCACTTGATGGAGCTAAAGGACTTCTCATTAATATAACTGGTGGAACTGATCTTACTCTACATGAAGTTGATAAAATTACAAATGAGATTCGAGAACAGGTTCATCCTGATGCAGATGTAATTGTGGGATCAATTTTTGATGACAAACTTGAAGGCAAGGCAAGAGTCTCTGTTGTAGCTACAGGATTAGACTCACATCCAAAGCCAACTAAATCAATTGTAGATTTACAAATTACAAGAAATTCTGCAGTATCATCAATGACTGCTACACCAGCAGCAAATTCAAACTCAGTACAAGCTTCGTTAAGCAATGAAGAGATAAATGAAGAAATAAATGAAAATTCTGATCCATATATGTTCATGGATGGGGAAGATTCAGATATTCATTCTGAAACTGATATTGAAGATACTCAAGTTATAACAGAACCAGAAATGGCCGCTGAAGAAGAAATTGAACCAGAGCCAATCACTGAACCAGAAATAGTTACTGAGAATGAAGCTCCTAATAGCATAATGGATTTAATAAATGCTAATAGAGAAAATGATGAGTTAGATTCACCTGATCTTTTTAGTGGTCAAAACATTCATCAATTAGACGATATGAACGATCCTAAAGATGAAGAAATAATAGAAGAAAGTGAAACTGATCAGGATTTATTAGAAATTCCTTCATTCCTTAGAAGACAAAGTAAATGACGAGTAAAGAATTGGCTCACAAGCCAGTTCTTATAAATGAGATAATAAAGTTAACCGGGCCCAAAGATAATGAAACGTATTTCGATGCAACATTTGGAAATGGAGGATACTCGAAAGAATTTCTTGAGTTCACTAACTGCAATATTATTGCAATTGACAGGGATCCGTTTGTTAATCAAATTGCTAGGGAATTTAAAAAAAAATATGGCAAAAGGTTCGACTTTTTCCATTCTAAATTTAGTAAAATTAACGAAGTTATGGAAAAAACCGAGAAAAAAGAAATTGACGGTTTCGTATTTGATATAGGAGTTTCATCAATGCAATTAGATTTTCCAGAAAGAGGTTTTTCTTTTATGAAAGAAGGTCCATTAGACATGCGAATGGGTCAAGAAGGAACAACTGCGTATGATGTGGTAAATTCAAAAAGTCATGAAGAATTAGCTGATATCATTTATTATTATGGTGAAGAGAGAAACTCCAGAAGAATTGCCCGAGAAATTGAAACTTATCGTAAATCAAAAAACATTGAAACAACTTTAGAATTAGCAGAAGTTATCAAAAAATGTTTCTTAAATAAATATTATAAAAAGCATCCTGCTACTAAAACCTTTCAGGCTCTAAGAATTTATATAAATAACGAATTAGAAGAATTACATTCTGGTCTTAATTACGCATTAAAATATTTAAAAAAAAATGGAAATTTATGTGTTGTTACTTTCCATTCGCTTGAGGATAGACTTGTGAAAAACTTTTTAAAAATAGCAAGTCAAAATAATAAGATAAATAAAGTTCTCAAACCCAGTAAAGAAGAGATGGAATATAATTTACGATCAAGATCAGCCAAGTTAAGGTTCTACGAAAAGAATAATCTAGAATTTGGTTATGTACCTATTGAAGATTTGGGATTTAAACAATCATGATTAGTAGTTTATTTAAAATTTTCTCGGTGATCATCTTATTAATTGGATTACTTGCAATAATGATCATAAAAAATATATCAGCTGAAAAACAAAACTATATCAATGAACTAGAAATTACCCTGAGAGAAGAGCAAAATAAGAGTGAGCTTTATAAAATAGAATGGGATCATATGATCTCACCTATAAATTTGAAAAAGATATCGGAAATGGTCTTATCCAATGATTATACTAAATACTTCGTAGTTTTAGACAAAGATGATCTGGGTCAAGAAAATCAGATATTCCAGGATATCATTGCAGTTGATATGCCTTCAAAGAAAATTATAAGCCCTGCACGATAGAACTTTGTGAGAAAGAGAAAAAATTCTGGAAAAAAGAAAATAGACATTTATCAAAAAAGTTTCTCATTTACTCATCGATACAATGCTGAAAAATTTGCTATTGAAAAAATAAATTCAATAAAGCAAAGCTTCGCACTTAAGATTAATAATCGTTTAATTTTGTCAGCAATCATATTCAGTACTTTGTTTATTGCTATTACAATTAAAATGATTGAAATAAATCTCTTTTATGTAGAAAAAAATCGTTACTTTGTGTCATCGATCGATGAGGAGAGGCGTAATATATTAGATAGAAACAATATTTCTCTAACAGCTAACTTACAAATGGCTGATGTTGGTATTGATCCTAAAAAAATTTATGATCGTGAGGCATTCATAAAGAAAGTCTCATCATTGTATTATGACATATCAGCAAATGATTTAGAAAATAGAATTAACTCTGGTAAATGGTTTTATTTAAAACGCAATATAAGTCCCAACGAACTTCAGAAAGTTATTGACCTTGGAGAAACTGGTATAGAGATAAGAGATATTTATAAGAGAAAGTATCTTCATAAAGAGTTATTTAGCCATCTCATAGGAAAAGTAGATATTGATAATGATGGTATTTCAGGAATGGAGAAATCTTTCAATAGATTATTAAATAATCAAAATAAAAACGATGTTATTTCCTCAGTTGATACAAGAATACAACATATAGTAAGAGATGAAATATTAGATTCTATGAAGTTATACAAAGCGACTGGTGGATCAGGGCTTGTTATGGAAGTAAATACTGGAGAAATATTATCCATGGTATCACTTCCTGACTTTGATCCTAATAGCAAAAATTTTGACGAAAATTCTGCATTCAATAAAAATACTCTGGGCGTTTATGAATTTGGTTCAGTCATGAAAATATTTACAACCGCAATTGGGATTGAAGAAAATATATTTAAGCCTAATACACTCTATGAGATTGATGATCATATTTATGTAGGTAAACATAAAGTACATGATGTTCATCGTCCCTGTGAAACTAAAAAATGTACAGTTGAAGAAATATTTGTGCAATCATCAAATGTTGGCACTATTAATATGATTAGAGATATTGGACCAGAATTACAGAAGAATTATTTACATGATTTAGGTTTTTTTGATCAAGTTATTGTAAATTTACCTGAACGAGCAGAGCCACTTATTCCAGATCCTTGGAGAATGGTTAATACTGAGTCCATTTCTTATGGCTACGGACTTTCGATTTCTCCTCTTCATTTAGCTTTAGCTACTTCAACGGTATTAAATGGAGGTTACAAAATAGAGCCGTCATTGATAAAAAAAGATAATCAATTATTCAAAAATCAAATATTCTCAGAGCAAACAAGTGAAATTATGAGATACTTACTTAATCGTGTCGTAGATGAAGGAACTGCAAAAGATGCTTTTGGAAAGGATTCTAATAAAAAATACGCTGGTAAGTATAGTGATTATAAATACCTAGTCGGAGGCAAGACAGGAACAGCTAGGAAAATAAACAATAAGTCTTATGCAAGTGAAAAAATGACTACATTTATTTCAGCTTTTCCCATCAATAAACCAAAATACCTTGTACTTATTTCACTAGATGACCCAAAAGGAATAGTTGGAGAATATGATACGCCCTATAATACCTGGGGTTATACAGATGCTGGATGGAACGCAGCAAGAGTTTCGCGACAAATTATAGACAGGATAAGTCCTATTTTAGACACAAAAAGTAAATATTTACCAAGTGATAACTTATTAATTAATACATCACTGCAATAAATGACAAATAGTCGTCTCCTGAAAAAAATAAATTCAGACAAGATTAAGTACAAAGGTATCTGCTCTGACTCGAGAATAATAAAGAAAGGCGACATTTTCTTTGCAATCCCGGGAAGTAATGCAGACGGGCTGAAGTATGTAAATGACGCAGTAGCTAAAGGTGCCTCTGCAATAGTTATTCCAATTAAAAAAAAAATAAAGATTTCATCAAACATACCAATTTATAAGGTAAAAGATATTCGAAAAGAAATTTCTTTAGCTGCGTTCGTAGTCAATAGTGAAACAATAGAAAAAAAAATTGCTGTGACAGGAACAAATGGAAAAACATCAGTAACTTATTTTTTAAATTATATATTATTAAATTTAGGAGAAAAAACTGCAACAATAGGTACGTTAGGTAATTCTCAGATAAAAAAACTTAATATTGAAAATCTAACTTCTCCTGAGCCAATTGACTTATCAAAACAGTTAAGAAAATTAAGTAAAGATAAAATTAAATATCTTGTAATGGAAGCATCAAGTCATGGCTTACATCAAAAAAGGTTTTATGGATTAAAATTTGATGCTTGTGTACTTACCAACATTTCACAAGATCACTTAGATTATCATAAAACTATGTCACATTACATAATGAGTAAACTCAAACTATTTTCTGATTATGTAAAAAAGGATAGTAAGATCATAGTTAACTCTGAAACTAAATATATTGATAGAGTTAAAAATTATTTAAAGAAAGAAAGTATTATTAGTCCAATCTATTTTCAGAAAAATAATAAATTTAAAATAGTTAAGATAAAAAAAAATAAGCACAGCTCAACAATAGTCGATGTAAAATTTGGTAAAGAAATTAAAAAATTTAAGTTTGCTAACTTTCCATTATTTCAAATACACAACTTCTTACTAGCAACATTAACGCTTTATTCTATGGGTCACAAATTAACTAAGATTCAAAAGTTAAGCCTAAAATGTCCTTCAGTGCCAGGTCGCATGGAATTTGTTGGGAATACAAGAAACAGTGCTTCTGTATATATTGATTTTGCGCACACACCTGATGCGCTTCAAAATGCTTTAATAGAAGGTAGAAATCTTTGCAAATCAGAGCTGCATGTCGTTTTTGGATGTGGTGGAAACAGAGATTACTCAAAACGTTCAATAATGGGAAAAATTGCTTCAAAATACGCAGATAATGTTGTTATCACTGATGATAATCCACGCTTTGAAAATGCAAAAAAAATTAGAAAAGAAATCATTGATGATTGCAAAAACTTTTTGGAAATTTCAGATAGAAGAAAGGCAATAAAACATGCAATCAAGCAACTAAGAAAAGGAGATTTATTAATAATTGCAGGTAAGGGGCATGAAAAAAATCAAATTATTAATGGCAAAGCTTACCCCTTTGATGATGTAAAAATATCTAAAGGTTTCCTAAAATTATGAAAACGAGTCATATTTCAATTTCAGAGATTAATAATCTATTTAATACTAAGTACAGTGACATAAAAATTACAGGTGCATCACTTGACACAAGAACTTTAAAAAAAGGAAATATCTTTTTTGCAATTAAAGGAAAAAATAATGATGGCCATAAATTTATTAATCAAGCAGAAAAAAAAGGAGCATCTATAGCATTTGTTAAAAAAATTAATTCTAAATCTAACCTTAAGCAAATTAAGGTAAAAAATACTCTATCTGCTTTATCATCCCTTGCTAGATACTACAGATCCTTACTAAATACTCAAATTATTGGAATTACAGGCAGTGTAGGAAAAACTGGAACTAAGGATGCGATTTCGTTTATTTTAAAGGAGCATAAAAATATTTTTTGCTCAAGACAGTCTTACAACAATAAATATGGAATGCCATTAGAAATTTTAAATATGCCAAGAAAAACAAAATTTGGTTTTTTCGAATTAGGTATGAATCATTTTGGAGAGATAAAAAGCTTAGTAAAAATATTAAAGCCAAATATTTCTATTATTTTAAATATTGAAAACGTACACTTAGGAAATTTTAAATCTTTAAAAGAGATTGCTGCAGCAAAAAGTGAAATCTTTACATCTTCAGAAAATATTGATTCACTAATTCTTAATAAAGAGACCAATCATTATAATTTGTTATATAGATACTATAAAAATACTAAGATAAAAAATATTTATAATTATAGCAAAAAAAATAATTCAAATGTCTATATAATAGAAAGAAAGGTAACAAAAAAAATTATACAGCTCAAAGTTAGTCTTCCAGGAGACAAATTAATTAGTTTTGGTGTCAGAATTGATCAGGAAAATCTAATCGATAACTGCTTAGCAATTCTTACTTGCTTACATGCACTTAAGATTGACCATAGATTTATTAAAAAGTTTAAAAACGTACCCTTTACCAGTGGGCGAGGAAATATGATTAGATGTAAATATAATAGTCACAAACTTAAGCTTTATGACCATTCATATAATGCGAGCCCAATTTCGATGAAGCAAACAATTGATATATTTGATAGCTTAAAAGAGAAGAATATTGTTTATTTGATTGGTGATATGAATGAACTGGGTCAAAAGGCTAGTTTCTACCATAGTAATCTAATTAAGTTTTTAAATAAGAAAAAATTTGAAAAATGTTTATTTATTGGAAAGCATTTCAAAAAGTTAGAAAACAAAATACGAAATAATAAGATTTCTTTTTATAAAGACATCAATCAGGTTATCGACAATCTTGACGAAATAATGGAGAGTAATTATACAATTTTTGCTAAAGGATCTAATTCAATTAACATAAGAAGATTAATCAGTCATCTTAAACAAGAAAACGTATGATATTATATATTTTAGAATACTTAAATATCCCAAGCTTATATAATTTCTTCAATTATCTGACTGTAAGAACTGGCTTCGCTCTTTTTACTTCTTTCTTCTTCATATTGTTATTTGGTCCTGCATTAATTAATAAGATAAGTTCTTATCAGTCTATTGGACAGCCTATTAGGGAAGACGGTCCAGAGTCTCATATAATAGCTAAAAAAGGAACGCCTACCATGGGTGGAATCATCATATTGTTGTCCATTATTGGATCTATTTTGCTTTGGGTAAACCCAGAAAGTTTTATATCTTGGCCTGTTATATTTATTCTAGTTTCTTTTGGCTTAATTGGATTTGCAGATGATTTAAGTAAAGTTAAAAATAATTCAAGCAAAGGTATTTCTGCCAAAATAAGAATATTTCTTCAAATTATTGTCTCACTAATTTTTATATATTGGATAACTAAACACCATCACATTGATATTAAGCTTTTATCATTACCTTTTTTAAAAGATATTTTTATTAATTTAGGTCTGTTTGCAGTACCGTTTATTCTAATCGTTATCTTGGGATCAGCAAACGCAGTAAATTTAACTGATGGTCTAGACGGGCTTGCAATCGTTCCTGTAATGATTGTTGCAGCAACATTCGCTGTAATTTGTTATTTGGCTGGCAATATAATTTTTGCTGAATATTTATACATAAATTATTTGCCTGGGGCGGGTGAGCTTACTGTATTGTGTGCGGCAATAATAGGATCAGCGCTAGGTTTTTTATGGTATAATGCTCCTCCTGCAATGGTGTTTATGGGAGACACAGGCTCACTTTCATTAGGAGCAGCATTAGGCTCGATTAGTATTTTATTAAAACAGGAAATAGTTTTAGCAATTGTTGGAGGTATTTTTGTTGCTGAAGCAATATCTGTAATATTACAAGTCTCATCATTTAAATTAACTGGAAAAAGAATTTTTAAAATGGCACCATTACATCATCATTTTGAAAAAAATGGTCTACCAGAATCAAAAATAGTTATTCGTTTTTGGATTGTTGCGATAATTTTAGCACTAATTGGGCTGGCGACACTTAAAATCAGATAAATAGATGATTAAACTAAAATCATTTAAAAATAAATATTTCCTTATTATTGGAATGGGTATTACAGGTATTTCTGTTTCCAATTCATTGCTTAAAGGTGGTGCAAATGTTTATTTCTGGGATGATGATCTTAATAAAAGAAAAGCATTAAGAAAAAAAGGTTATTATCTAGTTAATGATAAGAATATAACTAATATAGAATATATAATGCCAAGTCCTGGCATCGTTACTGCAGGAAAAAATGCACATAAATACATTAAAAGACTAAAATCTAAAAAATGTAAGATAATTAGTGAACTTGATTTATTTCAACTTTATATAAATAGCATAAATAAATTAAAAAAAATTAAGATTATCGGTATCACTGGAACTAACGGAAAATCTACAACTGTTTCCATGATTCATCATTCATTAAAAAAAAATAACATTAACTCAGTTTTGATAGGTAATATTGGACAGCCTCTATTTTCTTCAAAAAAGTTAAATCATGGTGTCTATATCTTAGAACTTTCATCATATCAGCTTGAGCAAGCAAAAATATTTAAGCCAGATATATCATGTATTTTAAACTTAACGCCAGATCATTTAGATCGTCACATTACAATGCATAAGTATGCTACCGCTAAGTGCAATATATTTCAGAATATAAGTGCAAGAAATGTTTGTTACTATGATTCCAATAAAAATATAAAAAAAATTGCTACTACAAATTTAGATATGAAAAAACTTAAACTGCTAGTACCCGTAAAAAAAATTAGTAGCAGTTTTAAAAATAATAAAAAAATTAGCTTGATATCAAAAAAACACAATATGCAGAACTTATATTTTTCTTTTTTAATATTAAAAAAATTAGGTTTAAAGACGTCAGATATTTATAAATCTTTCTCTTCATTTAGTGGACTGCCTCACAGACAAGAGATAATTTTAAAAAGAAAGAATTTTATTGTAATAAATGATTCTAAATCAACAAATTTTGAGTCTTTAGTGCCAGCATTAAATAACTACAAGAATATAATTTTGATTTGTGGAGGACAAATTAAAAGTAATAAAATAAATATATTAAATAAAAATCGACACAATGTTATTAAGGCCATTGTAATAGGTGAGACTAAAAATATTTTTTTCAATTATTTTAATAAGTATGTGGATACCTCATATGTAAAAAACCTAAATAAGGCAGTTAAAATGTCATTATCAATAGCAAATATTGTGAACGAGCATTGCACCATTTTATTTAGTCCTGGAGCAGCATCGTTTGATCAATACAATAATTTTGAAGAAAGAGGAGATGATTTTAGAAGAAAAATTAAGGCTGAGATTTTAAAATGACTAAGCCGCAAATAGAAAAATCTATTATAACTGATTGGATTTATGAAATTAATAAACCAATATTTTTTTGTGTACTTGTACTTATTGCAATTGGACTATTTATAAGTCTTACGATCAATCCTGGTACATCAAGGTATTTAAACAATAATCTTTTTTCATACTTTAATATTCAGGCACTTTATTTATTGTCTGGTTTTATTATATTCATTTTATTTTCGTTTATTAATTATGAACGAATATCAAGTATATCAATATTTGTGTTTATAATTTTAATAGTTGTTTTATTTTTAACATTAATTTATGGAGTTGAGATAAAAGGATCGAAGAGATGGATTAATCTAAAATATTTCACAATCATGCCTATTGAATTAATTAAACCATTTTACTGTATCGTGCTTGCAGCTATTTTAAATAACCCAAGTTTAAGAAATAGTTTTAGAAGTTATGCACTTAGTTTCAGTATTTATGCATTGATGGCTTCAATATTAGTTTTTCAGCCAGACATCAGTCAATTATTTCTTGTTTCAGCAATATACTTTTCATCCATATTTATGAGTGGATTTAGTATAATTGTTCTTGCATCGATAATTTTTGTTGGTGGTATATTTTTTGTTTTTATTTATTTATTTAATTTCAATGTACAAAATCGAATTAATGCTTTTCTAGCGCCTAATGATTATGATGCAACACAGACTGAATTATCACTTCAGGCAATCAAACAGGGTGGCTTCATAGGTGTAGGTCCAGGAAATGGTGTATTAAAAAATAAAATTCCTGAAGCGAATTCAGATTATATATTCTCTGTTATTGCAGAAGAGTATGGTTTATTAGGATGCCTAATAATTTTAGCAATATTTTTTATTATTTCTTATCAAGGATTCAGAAAAATATACAGTAGCAATAACCACTTTATACAAATAAGTTTATTTACCTTAATAATATATTTTTGCCTTCAAGCCCTTATTCATATTGGAGTCAATATTAGACTGCTTCCAACAACTGGTATAACACTTCCTTTTATTAGTTATGGGGGCTCATCTGTTATAGGTATGTCAATCACATGTGGCTTAATATTATTATTATCTAAAAATAGACATAGTTAATGAGTAAAAAATAGCATGAAAAAATTCTTTCTTGTTGGCGGTGGAACGGGCGGTCATTGCATACCCATGAGTGTATTATATTCTGAGATAATTAAAGAAAACGAATGCTATATTTTAACAGATGAAAGAGGGCAAAAATACTTTAAAGATATTTCAGTTAAGAAAAAAATATTAATAAAGAATCTAATTAATAAGCAAGGTAAAATCTCTAATTTGATTAATCTTCCATATATTTTTATTCAGTCAATTCCTTTTTATTTAAGATTAAGACCTGATTTTGTCTTAGGCTTTGGTGGCTATTTTACTGTCCCTATCATAATTGCAGGATGGTTAATGCGGTTTAAAATCTTTTTACACGAAGGCAATGCGATTATCGGCAAAGCAAATAGATTTTTATTAAACTTTACTAAGGATCTACTAACAAGTTTTGAAAATACTTTAATCTCTGGAAAGAAAATAAATATTAATAATAAAATGGTTGGCCTTCCTATAAGAATAAATAAAGATGATAAAGTTTTAAATAATAATTCTAGTAATGATTTTGTGATAAGTGTAATAGGCGGTAGCCAAGGAGCACATAATTTATCTATTAATATTGCTGAGTCCATTAAGAGTGTCCAGGATAACAGCGAAAAGAGGATTATAGTTTATCATCAGTGTAGATCAGAGGATTTAGAGCGTTTACAAGCTTACTATCAGTCTCATAATATCAATAATGATGTAAGAGTATTTTTTGATGAAATGGCACAAGTACTGTCAAAATCTAATTTAGTAATTTCAAGGTCAGGTTCATCAACAGTCAATGAAATTATATATTATTGTATTCCTTCAATACTGATACCTTATCCACATGCGTCGGATAATCATCAATATTATAATGCAAAAAACTTGAATACATCAGAATGCACAAAAATTATTTCCAACGACTCTGTAAATTTAGAAAATATTATTAATTCAATTAATGAAATAATGAATGATAATGAAAGAGTGAATTTAATCAAAAACCGCTTGAAATCCAGACGCATAATTAATCCATCTAAAAACATAATAGATTATCTAGAAAGCCATTCGTGAAAATTAACAAAAATATATTGATACATATAATTGGAATTGGTGGAATTGGCATGAGCGGTATTGCCGAAATATTATCAGATATGCGGTATCATGTTCAGGGCAGTGATATAAATATTAACTCAAACATACTTCGCTTAAACAAAAAAAATATTAAGACTTTCAAAGGGCATAAACAAGAAAATTTAAAAAATGTTAACTTAATTGTATATTCTACAGCTGTAAAAAAAAGTAATGTTGAATTAACATTTGCAAAAAAAAATAAAATTCCATCAATAACAAGAGCGGAAATACTATCTCAAATAGTAAAACTAAAAAATTCAATTGCTATTTCAGGATCTCATGGAAAAACAACAACTACGTCTCTTATTTCTTCAATTTTGAATGCTGCGAAAATGAACCCAACGGTAATTAATGGAGGTATTATTAATCAGTTCGGTACAAATACAAGACTAGGTTCAGGAAAGTGGATGGTTGTTGAAGCAGATGAGTCAGATGGTACTTTTGTAAAACTACCTTCAACTATTGCTGTAGTAACTAATATTGATAAAGAACATCTAGATTTCTATAAAAATTATAATAATTTACTAATTCAATTTAAAAAATTCATTACGCAAGTTCCATTTTATGGATTTGCCATAGTATGTATCGATGACCCATCAATAAGAAAAATAGTAAATAAGATTACAACAACAAATATAATTACATACGGAGAGACTGAAAACTGTGACATACAGAGTAAAAAAATAAGGCACAATAGTAATGGAGTAGTTTTTAATGTTGAGTTAAAAAAAATTAATAAAACAATTAAAAATATAAGTTTACCTATGCACGGTAATTATAATATTAGTAATGCTTTAGCTGCTATAGCACTCGCTTCAGAACTCAATGTAAATCATGGCACAATAAAGAAAGCCTTATCTAAATTCAGTGGTGTACAAAGAAGACTTACGCAACTATGGAACAAAAAAAATGTTAACGTTATAGATGACTATGCCCATCACCCAACAGAAATTAAGAACGTTATAAAGGGTCTGAGTCATTCAAATCCAAAAAGAAAACTTATTATCATTTTTCAGCCTCATAGATATTCACGACTGATACATTTAAAAAAGGAATTTAGTAAATGTTTCGTGGAATGTGACCAGGTCTTTGTATCGAATGTTTATTCGGCAGGAGAAAAGATGCCACACAATTTTAAATTACAATCACTCATAAAAGGTATTAAAAAAAATTCTAAAGTTAATACAGAGGCCTATGAAAATGATGAGCAGCTGCTTAAATTAATTAAATCCAGTAACGACAAACTCACTTTTTTATTTCTGGGCGCAGGAACAGTAACTCAGTGGGCTGCAGATTTTGCTAAAAATTTAAAAAAAATATATGAATGAGAACCAACAAATTCTAAATGAAATATTTTTAAGAAATAAAGTTAAAGGTAAATACAAATTTGATTATAATTTATCTAAACATAGTTGGTTTGGAGTTGGAGGTAATGCCGAAATCTTTTATATTCCCTCAAGTTTTGACGAATTGCAGTTAGTGCTTACTGCGAAAGCAGAAGATATAGATGTCTCAGTTATTGGTTTAGGTTCAAATATAATTATTAGAGACGGAGGTATTGCAGGCCTTGTCATCAGATTAGGTAATGAATTTAGCAATATTTATCATGATAAAAATATGGTTTTTGCAGGAGCGGCTGTGCAAGATAAGATTTTATCAAAATATTGCCTGAAGAATTCAATAATTGGGTTTGAATTTTATTCTGGAATACCTGGTTCTGTAGGAGGGGCTACATGCATGAATGCGGGGTGTTTCGGATCTGAGACTAAGGATATTTTCATTAAGGCAAAATGCTTGAGTAATCAGGGAGAGCCCATAGAAATGAATTATTCTGAAGAATTATTTTCTTACAGAAAAAATAATTTTTTAGATAAACACATAGTCTGCGAGGTTCAATTCAATAAAGAAATTGGAGATCCATTAATAATTAATAAAAGAATCGTTGAAATAAATGATCAAAGAAAAGAAACTCAACCTCAAAAAGTGATGACTGCTGGAAGTACATTCAAAAATCCTTTTGATCGTAGCGAGCTCAAAGCTTGGCAATTAATCGATAAAGCTGGATTAAGAGAATATGAATTAAATGGAGTTTCATTCTCAGAAAAACATGCAAATTTTATAGTCAACAGACAGAAAGACTCTGCTAATTTAATTGAAGATTTTGGTGAAAATATAAAAAAAGAAGTAAAGAGTAGATTGGGCATTGAATTAGAGTGGGAAATTAAAATTTTGGGTAATAGATGAGTATATTCAATAAAGTTATGTTGCTTTATGGAGGAGTATCGGCAGAAAGAGAAATAAGTATCTTAACTTCTAAAGAAATATCTAGGGCGCTTGTGAGATTAGGCTATGAGGTAATTGAAATTGATGCAGACTTAGATCTTTCAGATCACATCTCTGAACATAAGCCAGATGTAATATTTAATAGCTTACATGGCACATGGGGAGAAGATGGAGAGGTTCAAAAAATTCTTGAATTAAATAATGTACCCTATACGCATTCAGGAATTAAAGCTTCTCAATTAGCAATGGATAAATATAAGTCTGCAGAACTATTTATTAAAAATAATTTTAATTACCCAATAACTAATCTGGTGAATATTAATAATATTAACGAACACGCATTTCCTGAGTATCCATTCGTTATGAAACCTAGAAACGAAGGCTCCAGTGTAGGCGTCGGAATAATCAGGAATCAAGAAGAAAAAAAAAGATATTTCATGGATAACTCAGATAGAAATGAGATTCTAGTTCAAGAGTTTATAGATGGCCAAGAAATAAATGTTGCTGTAATAGGAAATGAAAAGGTTGGCTCAATAGAGATTGATCCAAAAAATGAATTCTATGACTATGAGTCAAAGTATTTTGATAACGGCAAGACTAAGCATATAATCCCACCAAGAATCGATAAAAATCAACTAGAAGAGGTAGAAGACCTAGCCTTAAAGGCGCATAAAATTCTTGGATGTAAAGGAATTTCAAGAACAGAGTTTATTTTGGAAAAAAATAGCAATCAGTTTTATATTCTTGAACTCAATACTCAGCCAGGAATGACACCAACTTCATTAGTGCCAGAAATAGCAAAAGACAAGGGAATAGAATTTGATGAACTTATTAATTGGATCTTAGAGGATGCAGGAACAAACCGTTAATTATTTAAATATTATATGTTCTATACTGATTACATTTTTTTTACTAATTTCAGTATTGATATATTATTTTCCAAACTTAGCATCAAAATATTTTATTTTATCTCAAATAACCATTAACGGTTCAGAAAAATCAAATATAAATATAATTAAAAAAGAAATATATAATCATACCTCTGATTTATTATCCTTAGATTTAAAAGAAATTAAAGAAATTCTTGAGCAAGAGCAATGGATCAAAAGAGTAAACCTAAAGAAAGTTTATCCATCCACATTAGTATTAGACATTATTGAAAATGATCCATATGCAATTTTAAGAGATAAAGGTAAATATTATCTAGTTGATATTGATGGAACAATTATTACTGAGAAAAATAAGGATTATGAACTTGAAAATTTTATTATTATTTCAGGGGATGAGTCTCCTTTAGCACTTAAAGGCCTTGTTAAGGAGCTGAATATTCATTTTTCTGAACTGATTCCACAACTGAATAAATTAGATTTTATAGAGAGAAGAAGATGGAATATAACTTTAAAAAATAATTTATTAATAAAATTACCCGATTCAAAAATTAATAAAGCACTAGAAAACTTAAAGAATCTATTTGTTAATGAAAAAGTATTGCAGAGCAATATAATTGAAATTGACTTAAGAATTGAGGGTAGGGCATCGTTGAAGGTAGATGAGGGAAAGATTAATTATGGATTAAATGATATCTAATGTCACAAAGAAATATTTTCAGCGCAATTGATATACGTTCCGATAAAATAATTTGTTTAATTGCGCAAGAGTTGGAAATTATAAATCGTGGTAAAATTCTTCAATTAATTGGTATTGGCATCTCAAAACTGCCAATAAATTGTATCAAGCCGCTCTCACTGCCACATTTGGAAATTAGCGATTATATAAAAAGTGCAATTACAAAGGCTGAATATGAGGCAAATGTAAAAATATCAGATGTTTTTGTAAGTATCTCAGAAAATATGACTTCAGAATATATTGATTTTAAAATTGAGAATGAAAATAATTTGATTGGCGAAGATCACATAAAAGATTTTTTTAGGTCAAAATTATTTACTGGTTTATACACAAAGTTAAAAGAGCCATTGCATTCTTTTCCGATAAGTCACCGTATTGATAACAAAAAAAGTGTATCAGATCCTATTGGAATGAAGGCTAATAATCTTCTTACAAAATGGCATATAATCTCGGTATCAAAAGATTATCTTGAAATAATATATAAAACATTTCTGGAGATGGATCTAAATTTAAAACAAATAGTTTCTAGTAATTATTCAACAAGTCTAGCAGTATTAAATGAAGAAGAGTCTGACCAAGGCGCTATAACTATTGAAGTACAAAAAAATAAAACGGTCTTATCTTATACTTTTGATGGTCAATTGATTGGATTTGATATAATTAGAATTGGAACCTTCCATTTCACCAATGATATATCACAAATAAAATCTCTTACACTTGCTGAGGCTGAGAGTATTAGAAAAAAGATTGATTTTTTTGATAAAGATAAAAAAAAGGATAAAGAACTCGATAAATATTATGATATTTATTTGTCTCGGGCTGAAGAGCTGACAAAAATTATTTCGATTACAGTAATGAAATCAAGGTTTAATTCGCTAGTATCAAATTCAATTATACTTACAGGATATGGAGCAAAATCAATTAACATTCAAAGACTAATTAAAAATAAATTTCCTAATTCATCATTTAGATTGGGTTCAACAAGAAAAATAAATGGTTCCAAAACCTTTCTTGATAATCCGTCATTAACTTCAAGCTTCGGTTTACTTTCTTATGCCACAAACCACGACTTAGAGGGTGAGAAAAGCGATGAAAATCCTCCAAAAAAATCAACATTATCAATAATTTATAATTTTTTTCGGAACTTATAATACGTAACAAAAAGTAATAATCTTTGTCTATCACAAGAGTGACAATCAAATTATAAAATTTGATAGGCATGCAAAAAACTCTTAAAAAAAATTTTACACTATCAGGCATTACTTTACATAGTGGCGAAATCAGCAATATAAAAGTTAACCCGGCCCCCGCAAACACTGGAATACTATTTAAACGGACAGACCTTAAAGTGCCTCATATTGAGACTTTGTTGAATGCAAAAATTGAAAACGTTGTGTATTCTGATTTATGTACAAAATTGTCCAACGAATATGGCCACTCTGTGTCAACTACAGAGCACTTGATGTCTGCCTTTCATGGCTTGGGGATAGATAATGCAATTGTTGAGATAGATAAAGCAGAGCTTCCAATTCTTGATGGTAGCTCTCTAGAATATGTATCAGAAATAGAAAGAGCAGGTATTAAAAATTTAAAGGCAAAAAGAAAAATTATTAATATTATCCGACCTATCATATTTAGAGATAATGATAGTTTCATAAAGGTCACTCCAGCTAATAAAATGTCAATTAACTATACAATAGTTTATGATCATAAATTAATTAATGAGCAAAATTTTATTTTTGATCTAGATTCAACACACAATTATAGAAATATTATTTGCAATAGCAGAACTTTTGGATTTAAGGATGAAGTAGAATTTCTCAGAGATAAAGGGCTCATAGCTGGTGGCTCTCTTGAAAATGCGATTGTTCTTGATAATCATGGAATAATGAACCAATCAGTACTTAGGCATGATGACGAATTTGTGAGACACAAGGTACTCGATTTTATCGGTGATATATATTTACTAGGATATAGAGTAAAAGGAAGTTTTGAAATATTTAAAGGAGGCCACAGACTTACCCACGAACTTGTAAAGTCGATTATGTCTGATAAATCTAATTGGAAATACGATTATGACAAATCTGATTTAGATGATTTAACATTTTCAATATCAGACCACAAAAAAGAGCTTTCAGCGTCATTATAAATCACCAGATTTACTCTTTAATCTTAAAAAATATTCTTTAAACTCAATTCTAATGTCTTATCTTAGAGTCAATACTCTCTTATTTGTAATTTTAATTGTACTCACTGCTTGCTCAGACGCCAAACTCATGACTCCAGCAACAGAAGGTGAAAAGCTTCAGATTTTATATAATGACGCGATGGAACTTGTTAAGAAAAGAGATTTCGTTGATGCTGCTTTATTGTTTGAAGATATTGAAAGACAATATCCCTATTCAAAATGGTCAAATCAAGCACAATTAATGTCTGGATTTTGTTATTATAAATCTCGCATGTATAACGATAGTTTAGATGCGCTCGAAAGGTTTATAGCGCTATATCCTGGAAGTGGTAAAATTTCATACGCTTATTATCTTCGAGCATTAAATTATTTTGAACAAGTTAATGATGTAGAGAGGGACCAAGTATCTACCGCAAAGGCAAAAAAAGCTTTTAAAGAGGTTATAAATAAGTTTCCTGAGTCTGAATTTGCAATAGATGCCCTAAGCAGAATAGATATCTTAAATGACAGACTTGCAGCTAAGGAGATGGAAATTGGAAGATTCTATCAGTTTGATCATCAATGGATATCAGCAATAAATAGATACAATATGGTTTTGAAACAATATAAAACATCAATTTATACTGAGGAGGCTTTACATAGGCTTGTAGAAATATATTTTTCACTAGGACTTCATGAAGAGGCAAAAAGATATGCAGCCACCTTACAATTTAATTTTCCTGGAAGCGACTGGTATATCAAAAGTTACGAACTTGTAAAAGATCTTTCATAATTGACCTAAGTGACGAGTAAACAAGAAAAAAAAATAAGAGATATAATTGATAAGATTAATTATCATAACGATCTCTATTACAATAAAGATAATCCTGAAATCACCGATGCAGAATACGATCGTTTAATTGCTGAATTTAAGAAAATTCAAATAGATTTACCCAATTTAAAAGATGAAGACAACCCACTTATGAAGATTGGTGGAAAATCATCTAACGAGTTTACAAAATTTAACCACCCTACAAGAATGCTATCGCTAGATAACGCGATGACAAAAGACGACTTAGAAAATTTTATTAAAAAAATAATCAGATTTTTATCTTTAAAAGACACTGATATTCAATTTTCAATCGAACCAAAAATTGATGGCTTATCTGTTAACCTAGTTTATGAAAAAGGGGAGTTGACAGTTGCTGCAACAAGGGGTGATGGCTTAAATGGCGAAATAATTACGGGTAATGTATCAACAATCAAAGAAATACCTCAAAATCTTAAAGTTAAATCCCCACCTGAAAAGCTCGAAATAAGAGGGGAGATCTTTATTACAAAAAAAGACTTCTTAGATTTAAACGAGAGATCTAAAAATCAATTCGCAAACCCTCGAAATGCTGCCGCGGGGAGTTTAAGACAATTAGATATAAAAATAACTGCAAGTAGACCATTAAAATTTATAGCTCATGGCTTTGGAATATATGATGAAGGAAAAAAAACTTACTATGATCAAATGAAGGAGTTTAAAACTTGGGGAATACCAATCAGTCCTTACTTGAAAGTTGCAAATGATTTAGATGACTTATTAAAAAATTATAATTACATAAATGATGCAAGGTCAGAAATTCCATATGATATTGATGGTTTAGTATATAAGGTTAACGACAAATTATATCAAAGAAGGTTAGGAACAGTTGGAAAGACCCCAAGATGGGCAATCGCGCATAAATTCGCTTCAGAAACAGCTAAGACAACTATAAAAAAAATAGATATTCAGATTGGCCGAACAGGTTCGGTTACTCCTGTAGCAAGACTTGAACCAATAAATATAGGGGGCGTTTTAGTCTCAAATGCAACTCTACATAATTTTGAGGAAATTGAAAAAAAAGATATAAGAGTAGGTGATACCGTTGTTATTGAAAGAGCTGGTGATGTAATACCACATATTTTAAATGTTGTATTAGATAAAAATAAAAAACGATCGAAGTTATTTAAGCCACCCAAAAAGTGTCCTGTATGCGGTTCCAGTATCATCATTGATCCTGAAGAAGTAGTAGTTAGATGCTCAGGTACATACATTTGTGAAGCACAGATTGTTGGAAGATTAAAGCATTTTGTATCTCGAAGTGCCTTAGATATTGAAGGATTAGGAGATAAACAAATAAACTTATTTTATAATAAAGAAATTATCAAAAATTATGGCGATATTTTTAAACTTGAAAAAAAGAGAAGCCAAATTGTGAATATGGAGGGGTGGGGGGAGCTTTCCTTTAAAAATTTAGTTGAAGCAATCAACAATAAAAGAAAAATTGAGCTTTCAAAATTTATATATTCAATTGGAATTAGATTTATTGGTGAAAAGAATGCTCAAATAATTGCGCAAGCTTTTAAGAGTGCAGATATATTTACTAGGTTTTACAATAATGACCAAGACGTCAAAAAAGATATATTTAATATTTTAGAAAATACTGATGGACTTGGTCCCAAAGCAATAGAATCTTTTAAAGAATATTCAGATTATAAAGATAATAGAAATCAAATATTATCACTTATTGAAGAAGTTAACCTAGTCATAAGTTCTTTAAAAATAGTCAAATCTCCAATTACAGGAAAAAAAATAATCTTCACAGGTACTTTAAATTCTATGTCCAGGGCTGAAGCAAAATCTATGGCAGAGAAACTAGGGGCTACAGTTGTTTCAAATATCAATAAATCTACTGACATTTTAATTGCAGGCGAAAAATCTGGCTCAAAATTAAAAAAAGCCAATGAACTCGGAATAGAGGTTATGAATGAAGAAAGCTGGAGAAAGTTATCTTTGTTGTAAAGGTGCAGTCTGATTAATAAGCCAATCTCTCTCATCAGAATTCATTGATGGTATTAATATATTTCTAACTCTTTTATGATATCTATTTACCCAATTAATTTCATTTGTTGTTAAAAAGGACTGGTCTATTAATAATCTTTCAAATGGGGCTATTGTTATAGTTTTAAAAGTTATTATCCCTTTTGATAATTTTGAGAGAATTAAATTTTCGATCCTAATGCCGTAGTGATTTTCTTTGTAATAACCAGGCTCATTTGAAACAATCATACCATCTTCAAATTTAATTTTTGAATTTTTAGAAATTGAAGGAGGATTTTCATGAACATTAAGAAAGCAGCCGACCCCATGTCCGGTACCATGATCAAAATTACAATTAATTTCTTTCAATGGTTTCCTTGCTAAGTAGTCAAGTTTTTTACCTGTTTCACCATACTTTATTTTACTTGTTGCAACTGCAATGTGTCCTTTTAAAACCCTTGTATACATTTCAATTTGTTCTGATGAAGGCGTATCGAAGCAAATTGTTCTGGTAACATCTGTTGTACCATCTAAATATTGAGCTCCCGAATCTACTAAAAATAAATCTGAAGTCTTAATTGTTTTATTTGTTTTTTCATTAGCTCTATAGTGTACGATTGCGCCGTTGGATCCAGTTCCTGCAATAGTAGGAAAACTTAATGAAAAGAACTTTTCATTTTTCTTTCTTTTATTATCCAAGTACTTAATTGCATCTAATTCTGATATTTTCTTGCTTTTTAAGTTATTTTTTATCCAAAAAATAAATTTTGTAAGAGCTATGCCATCTCGTTTATGACATTCTATCATTCCATTTTTTTCCAATCTATTTTTCTTTGATTTTAATAATTGGATTAGATCGCCTTCAATTTTTAATTTTGCTTTATTTTTAATCTGGTTAGCTAGGCTGAAGGATACAGTATTTGCATCACATATTACTGTATCTTTTTTGTCTAAATTATTTACAAAATTGTTAACTTCTAGAGTATTCCTAAATTCAATATCAACACCAAATTTTATATTTTTAGAATTATTAAAATCAGAAAAAATATAACATTTTCCAGATTTATGAATTAAAGCTTTTGATAGGAACAAAGGCGAATATTCTATATCTTTTGCTCTTATGTTGAATATCCATGCAATCGAGTCACATGCGGTAATTAAATAGTAGTCTGCATTAAAATTGTTCAAATATCTCTTTATGTAGTTCACTTTTCCTGAAGTACTTATGCCACCTACCGCAAATGGTTTAGATTTCTTTTTTTTAGGTTTATCGACCCAGATTTCATCTATTAAATTTTTATCGATATTCTTAATTGTCACACCTTTGTCTATATTTTTTTTAATATGAGCTACCCTTTGATAAGTTATAGTATTCCCATCGATACCTATTGCCTTTGGTTTTTTATTTTTTAGTAAATCAATAGGAGATAAATCCGAATAATTATAAATCGTGAAGTGTTTCATATTTACTTCTTGAGATGCTTGAATCGTATATCGGCCATCAACAAAAAGAAACGCCTCCTTTTCGCCGATAATAATATCCCCAGCAGAACCACTAAAATTACTGATCCATTCTAGCCGTTTACTGTACTCTGGTAGAAATTCATTTTGATATTCATCTGAATGTGGAAGAATATAATACTGAATATCGTTTTTTTTTAGTAGCGATCTTATTTTTGATAATTTATTGTTGTTGCTTAGCATGGCTTTAAGAAATCAGAAATTAGCTTTTTTTTACCGTGTTTGTCAAAATCAACAATAGCTTTTGTTCCATCTATGTCTTGTATTGTCCCGACGCCAAACTTTTTGTGTTCAACAGTTTGTCCAATTTGCAGGATAAGATCATCATTTATATCTCTTACATTTTCAATCTCCATATCTACGACAGTTCTATAGCTAGATACCTCATTATTTTGAAATGAAATCTTTTTTGGTTTTAAACCATAATCTTGGTTGTATTCGTCAAAATGAGGTTCCTGAAAAGAATTCAAATGATCAGAAGCGTGGTTGATTGTCTTTATGATTTCTTGATCTAATTCATCAATGAATCTTGATTGAAGTGAAGGCATCCAATTATTTTGAAAACGTCTCGTCATGGACGTTATGATATTAATTTTTTTCTTTGCTCTCGTTATTCCGACATAAGCTAATCTTCTTTCTTCCTCTATACCTTTATTGCCACTTTCATCAATTGTTTTTTGATGCGGGAATAATCCTTCCTCCCACCCTGGCAGAAAAACAAAATCATACTCAAGTCCTTTTGCAGCATGCAATGTCATTATACTTACTTTATTATCTACATTATTTTCATCTACTGCTGTCACTAATGAAATATGCTCTAAAAACTCTTCAATACTATTATAGTCTTGCATTGCAACTATAAGTTCTTTTATATTTTCAATTTTTGTTTGAGCAGATACATTTTTGTCATTTTTAAGCATATTCATATATCCTGACTCATCTAATAATACCTTCAAAATATCATAGAATGGAACATTTTCGACCATTGACCTTCCTCTGTCTATAACTCCAATAAATGATTTCAAACTTCCAGAAATTTTTTTTGTTAGTTCATCAGTATCAATCATATTTTTAGATGCTTGATACAGTGAAATTTTATTTCGATTTGCTAGAGAAAGGATATGATTAAAGGACTTTTCGCCTATACCTCTTTTTGGTATTGTAAGTGCTCTTTCAAAGGCGACATCATCTTGACTTTCATAGACTAATCGTAAGTAGGAAACTGCATCTTTAATCTCGGCTCTTTCATAAAATCTTATTCCACCTATAATACGATATGGAATTGAATACTTAATTAGAGATTCTTCTATTTCTCTGGATTGAAAAACAGCTCTTACCAAAATGGAAATATTATTTAAATCAGGATTATCTTTTTTATAATCTAGAATTTCTTGTGCAACTAGATTAGCTTCGTCACGACTTGAGTTAACTAAGTGCAGGTAGATTGGTTCACCAGTTCCTTGGTCAGATATTAATTCTTTTCCAAGTCTCATTTCATTGTAACTTATAAGTGACGATGCAGACTGTAGGATATTATTTGTTGATCTATAATTTTGTTTTAACCTTATGATCTTTGCGTTCTCGAATTCTTTTTCAAATTTTAACATGTTGTCTACTTCAGCTCCACGCCAACTATAAATAGATTGATCATCATCACCGACGCAGCATATATTAAGATGTATAGAAGCGAGATGTTTCAACCAGATATATTGTGCTGCATTTGTATCTTGATATTCATCAACATGTATATATTTGAAATTTGATGCATATCTTTTTAAAATATCATCTCTCTTGAATAGATTTATGCATTGAAGCAGTAAATCTCCAAAATCCAAACAATTAATTTCAAATAATCGTTGCTGATAGATTTTATAAATTGTTAAACTTTTTTCATCAATAAGGTTATCAATATTTTCAGCTTTAATATCATCAGGGTTCAATGCTTTATTCTTCCATTGGTCAATTTTTGATTGAATGAGTTTGGGTGAGAATTGAGATTGATCTAAGTTTTCAGCTTTGATAATTTGTTTTATGAGCGAAAGCTGATCATCTTTATCCAATATTGTAAAACTTGACTTAAGACCTAATACTTCTGAGTGATTTCTAATAATTTTTGCTCCAATTGAATGAAATGTGCCAATCCATGGAATTCTATCCATGCTTTGATTAACAAGTTGCTGAACTCGATCAGCCATCTCACGAGCTGCTTTATTCGTGAATGTCACGCAAAGTACTTGAGATGGAAAAGCAAGTTTAGTCTCTACAATATGCGCCACACGTGTTGTCAAAACTCTTGTTTTTCCTGTTCCTGCTCCTGCAATAATTAGGTTTGGACCTTCTGTGCTGCAAACTGACTCATGCTGTAATTCATTTAAGCTGTCTAGGTATTGGGTATTGCTCATGTTCGATTTTTTATGTGATTCAAGACATATAGTCTAATAGCACTTGATAAATTTGAAGTTGTTTTTTTCTGATCAATATCAGAAATTAGTCGATCAGGCGTAGTATTGTTTTGTTTGCTAAGTGCAACAATTTCATCCCAGAATTCTTTTTCTAAAAATACACTGGTTATATGACCATCTAGATTGACTGTTCGCTTTTTAGAGTTTTGCATTTAGAATAATCAAGACGAAGTGATCATCTTACTCGGACTTAGAAGTGATTTAATTTTCTTATTTTCTAGATATTTTAAAATTTTGTTTGCCTCTAAAAGAGATATATTTTTCTTATGGGCATATTTAGCCAACTCAGCTGCCTTCGTATAGCCAATTTCTGGAGCAAGAGCTGTTACCAGCATTAATGAATTTTCAACGCCTTTTTTAATATTTTTTATATTGGGCTTGATACCTTTAAGACATTTCTCATTAAAATTGTTTATGGCTGAAGCAAGTAAATTAATCGAATTAATGATATTTAGGCCGATCAGAGGTTTAAAAGCGTTAAGCTCAAAGTGACCTTGTGAACCTGCCATTGAAATAACATTATGAAACCCCATTACTTGCAAACACACCATTGTTAACGCTTCACTTTGAGTAGGATTAACTTTACCTGGCATGATTGATGATCCAGGTTCATTCTCAGGCAGGCCGAGCTCACCCAAACCTGAGCGAGGACCTGATGCTAAAAGTCTTATATCATTTCCAATTTTAAATAAATCAGTGGCAATTACATTAAGCACGCCAGATAGTTCAACTATTGAATCATGAGATGCCAGTGCTTGAAATTTATTCGAAGCAGGTTTGAATTTTGACTTAGTTATTTTACTTATCTCTGAAACCACAAGTTGATCAAAACCACGTTTCGTATTTAACCCTGTCCCTACAGCAGTTCCACCTTGAGCAAGGTAACTTAAGTTAGTTAAAGCTCCTTCAACTCTCCTTATATTTGAACTGATTTGCGCCTGATATCCAGAAAATTCTTGCCCAAGCGACAGCGGAGTCGCATCTTGCAAGTGAGTTCTTCCAATCTTTATAATGCTTTTCCATTTCTGAGATTGAGATTTTAATACTTTTTCCATACTTTTTAATGCGGGGACAAGTTCATTAATAATTTTTAATTTAGATGCAATATTCATAGCCGATGGGAAACTGTCATTGGTTGATTGACTTTTATTGACATGGTCATTTGGATGAACGGGTGAATTGGTGCCAAGTTTTTTTGATATTTTCCTGTTTGCTATATTGGCAATAACTTCGTTGACATTCATATTTGTTTGAGTTCCAGAACCGGTCTGCCATACAGAAAGAGGGAAATGTTCGTCGTACTTTCCTAGAGAAACTTGTTTTGCAGCGTCGATAATTGCACTAGCTATTTTAGGACTTAGAAGCTTTTGTTTTTGGTTGACTTTTGCGCATGACATCTTGATGATTGCCAAGGCATGAATTATCTCAATTGGCATTATATTATTGCCAATTCTAAAATTTTTTAATGACCTTTGAGTTTGCGCTCCCCACAGATTAGTGTTGGCAACTTTAATCTTACCTAAACTGTCTTGTTCTTGTCTCGTTTTTTGACTCATGATGGATGTACTATAGTACCTTAATATATTACATATGGTAAGCGATTAAGCTTTTTCAATGATTATTCTATTATACTACTGCAAATTCGAAATGAAATGCCAGTAATAACAAGAAAATTAGTGAGAGCGCAGCGAGGTAATAAGGAATCATAAATTTTAACTATCAGAGTCCATAATTTTAAAAATCATTAATATTTATATATTTTAAAAGTGTATAATTGAAAGCTGAAACTAAATGAAGTGGGAGACTTCTGTTGCCCGGTGCCTCCCGAACCGCGCTTACCTAATTAGATTAAGCAGCGAGCGCTAATTTATTGTTAGCATTTAAAAGTTAGCCCGATAACGGCGGTACAATGCCGAGAGAAAAACTTACCTTTAAACATTCGTCGATCCTATATCACCCCCTACAAAATGGTGGAGGTGCCGGGTACCGCCCCCGGGTCCGTAATGGGTATTATGTAAGCCGTTTATCTCTATAGCCAGGATATCCCCAGCAATCTGAATATAGTTTGATATTGAATCTTTTTAAAGAGGCTATTCTTATTATAATATGCCATTAATATTTGATTCACAAAAATGCCTGTAAATAAAGAACAACTTGAAGAGATAGAAGCTTTACGCTCTGAAAAAACTGAGACTGCTAGAGTTACTGCTCCAGAGTTAGAGGCTGTTTTGTACCAGCCCATTGAAGTTCTCGATCATGGTTTTGTCCGAGTTATTGACTATATGGGTGACGACAGTTCTGTTGTTCAATCTGCTAGGGTCTCTTATGGCAAAGGGACAAAGAAAATCTCAAATGATAAAGGTCTAATTAAATACTTGATGAGACATCGCCACTCAACGCCATTTGAAATGTGTGAGATTAAGTTTCATATAAAGTTACCAATTTTTATTGCTCGTCAGTGGATTAGACATAGGACTGCGAATGTAAATGAATATTCAGCTAGGTATTCAATACTTGATAAAGAGTTTTATATACCTTCTGCGGAAAATTTAGCGGCCCAATCGCAGATTAATAACCAGGGTCGAGGTGATGTACTCACTGATGACGAAGCATCAAATGTTATTCAAATATTAAAGAATGATGCAGAGCAAACGTACGCAAATTATGAGACACTCTTGAATGAAAACTCTTCAGGGGGAGTTTTGGATGAGGGTAAGTCAGGTATTGCCCGTGAACTTGCTAGAATGAATCTTACATTAAATACTTATACACAATGGTACTGGAAAATTGATCTCAATAATCTTCTTCATTTTCTAGCCTTAAGAGCTGACGACCATGCTCAATACGAGATCAGAGTTTATGCAGATGTAATGCTTGAACTGGTAAAAAAATGGGTTCCTTTGACTTACGAGGCATTTGAAGATTACCGCATGGGAGGCACAGAGTTATCAGCAAAAGAAATTAAATTAATGCGTAAACTTCTTAAGGGAGAAAAAGTTTCATTTGAGGAAGAAGGCCTCTCGAAGCGAGAATGGAGTGAACTTCAAAAGAAATTTGACCTTAACTAGTACTGGATAGTTTTTCCAATTTCAGTCTTTTGATTAAAGATTCTGCCAAATCATTAAATATTTTACTGACTTTGTGGTCTGGCACTAAATCGGTTAAAGGATGACCTTTATCACTTTGCTCCATGAGCAATGGATCATGCGGTAAATTTGCTAAAATTTCATAATCATATTTTTCAGCTATATCTTTGGTTTTGCTTTCACCATAAAGGCTATACTCTTTTCCAGTATCTGGCGCTAAAAAATAACTCATGTTCTCAACTATGCCGAGTATAGGGACTTTAGTTTTTTCAAACATTTTTAAACCGCGCACAACATCGATCAAAGCAATATCTTGAGGTGTTGTTACAATAACGCTTCCGGAAATATTAATTTTTTGAATAAGTGATAGTTGAACATCACCAGTACCAGGGGGTAAGTCAATCACCATTATGTCAGCATCCCCCCAATTAACTTTATCGATCATTTCATTAATTGCCTTCATGACCATGAGTCCACGCCAAATAATTGGATTTTCATCATTTACCATATACCCCATAGACATTGTGGAAATGCCATATCGATCGATAGTTTCTATTTTTTCTCCATCAGATGAAGGCTTTTCATTTATACCAATCATTTTCGGAATTGACGGTCCATAAATGTCAGCATCTAACAGGCATGTTTTAAATCCTTGAGATTTGAAAGCGCATGCAAGGTTCACAGCGACAGTTGATTTGCCTACACCACCTTTTCCAGAGGCAACAGCTAAAATATATTTTATTTTAGATGTACCAGCATTATTTGATTTCTTTACCTGAGCACTATTTTCTTTTTCATTTTCTAAATTTTCTTTGTGATATGTTGTAATAATATTTACTTTTGTAATACCAGGGATTTCATTAAGGGCAGCTTGAGCATCGTTAAATATTTTTTTGTTTTTTTTTTGGTCCATCTCATCAAATTCTAATATGCAATCAATTTTACCCTCATTGGCGTTGATATTTTTCACCATACCTAGAGCAACGATATTCTCGCCTTTACTTTCGTTCATTACTTGTCCAAGTAAGTGTAATGCTTGATTTTCTAAGGTTTCTGCCATTTTTTTTGAACTTGTATTATATTAATTAATCACAATATATCATATGCAAACTTGTAATTAATTGCTTTTAACTATTTTTACCATATATAAATACAATTAATAAAATGTCTTGGTCTGATAACAATAATAATGATCCTTGGGGATCTTCTGGTAACGGTAGCGGTAGACGTGGCCCTGGACCAAACATGGACGATGTAATTCGAAATGCTCAAAATAGATTTAAAGGAATGATGCCCGGCTCTTTTTTTGGAAAGTTAGGGCCAATGGTCATAATAGGAATTTTAATACTCATTTGGCTAGCAAGCGGCTTTTATAGAGTGCTACCTGATGAGCAAGGAGTAGTTCTTCAATTTGGAAAATATACCAAAACTACTCAACCTGGTTTAAATTACCATCTTCCTTATCCAATTGAGAGAGTTTTCACTCCTAAGGTTACAAAAATTAATAGAATAGATGTTGGTTATCGTCAAAGCCCTGATTCACGTGTTACAGCAATTCGTGACGTCGAGGAAGAAAGCTTGATGCTAACTGGAGATGAAAATATCGTAGATATTGATTTTTCTGTGTTTTGGTTAATCAATGATGCCGGAAAGTTTTTATTTAATGTACAGGCCCCAGAATTAACAGTAAAAAGTGCTGCTGAAACAGCAATGCGTGAGTCTATAGGTCAAGCTTCAATTCAATCTATATTAACTGAGGGAAGAACCGAGATTGAAGATAAAACTCAGGTATTAATTCAAGAGATATTAGATGAGTACGGAACTGGAATAACTATAACGCAAGTTCAAACACAAAAAGCAGATCCGCCTGCTCAAGTTATTGATGCATTCAGAGATGTCCAAGCTGCACGTGCCGATAGGGAAAGACAGCGTAACGAAGCTGAAGCTTATGCCAATGATATAATCCCAAGGGCTCGAGGTGAGGCTGAGCAGATACTTCAATTGGCTGAAGGTTATAGGCAAAAAGTGATAGCCGACAGTGAGGGTAAAGCTGCAAGATTTTTATCAATTCAAGCCGAGTATGCAAAAGCCCCATCTGTTACAAAAAAGAGAATTTTTTACGAAACCATGGAAGATGTATTTTCTGACATGGATAAAGTAATTATCGACAAAAATGGAGGGGACTCTGTAGTTCCTTACCTGCCCTTACCAGAATTAAAGAAAACACAGGATTAAACATGAGAGCGTCCAGAATTTCCCTTATCGTAGTTGGCCTAATTGCTATTATTTCATATTTTACATTGTTTACAGTTTTGGAAGTAAAAAATGCAATTGTCCTTCAGTTTGGAGATCCAAAAAGGGTAATCACTGAACCAGGTCTTAATTTTAAGATTCCATTTATTCAAAATGTTATATTTATCGATAACAGAATATTAGACATCGATGCACCGGCAGCTGAAATTATTGCTTCAGACCAAAAGAGACTTATTGTTGATGCGTTTGTAAAATTTAAAATTGTTGATGTGTTAGAATTTTATAAAGCCCTGGGGAATGAAAATGTAGCGAGATCAAGAATATCTGCTGTCGTCAATTCTCGTATTCGTGGTGTCTTAGGTGAAGAACCTTTAGCATCAGTTCTATCAGAAAATAGATCTAAACTAATGAAACAAATCACATCACTTGTTGAAGCTGAAGTAAGAGATTTCGGCATTGAGATAGTTGACGTGAGAATTAAGCGTGCTGATTTACCTGAAGCAAACAGTCAGGCTATTTTTGCTAGAATGCAAACAGAAAGAGAGAGAGAAGCAAGAGAGTTCAGAGCTCAAGGTGCAGAGATGGCACAAAAGATAAGATCAACTGCTGATAAAGAGGTTACAATAATTAAATCGCAAGCAGAAAAAGAAGCGAACATCGTTCGTGGTGAAGGTGACGGCATGGCAAACAAAGTCTTTGCAGAAGCTTTTGGTAAGGATCCTGAATTTTTCGCTTTTTATAGAGCTATGCAGGCCTATACTGAAGGTCTTAACAGCGACGATACAACAATGATCTTGTCTCCCGAGAGTGAGTTTTTTGAGTACTTCGGGGACTTTAGCAGCGTAGGAAATTAAATTACATAATCTCCCATAATAAAATATGACCCAATTCGTATTAGGTTCTTTAGGCATGTTATTAATAATAGAAGGTCTTCTTTACGCCTTATTTCCAAGTAGAATGAAGGCAATGATTACCAGTATGTTGAATATGGAAAATGACAAATTAAAATGGGGTGGACTAATGTCAGCAATATTGGGCTTTATAATGCTGTGGTCTGTAATCGAATGATAAAAAAATATTTTATTTTTCCATTATCTCTATTCTTATACCTGAATGGTATAATCATTACGCTTGCCTTCACAGGCCCAGACACATTTTCTGATTTAGCAGAGAGCGTGTCTCCATCAGTAGTCAATATATCAACAACAGGTGTAATAGAGCAAACAGGACCTGAAGTGCCATCTATAGAAGATTTCTTTAACTTTCCATTTAATATGCCTCGATCTGAGCCGTCTGAACGTGAGTTTAGTTCCCTAGGCTCAGGTTTTGTTATATCTGAAGATGGTTTTATAGTTACTAACAATCACGTAGTTGAAAATGCATCTGATATACAGGTCACATTTACAGATGGCGAAAAAATAGAAGCTGAATTGATTGCATTTGATGCAGAAACAGATCTTGCTCTTTTAAAGGTTAATGCAAATAATCTTGATTATCTTGAATTTGGAGACTCTGATACAGCCAAAGTTGGAAACTGGGTTATGGCAATTGGTAATCCTCATGGCTTAGGGGGAACTGTTACTGCTGGGATAGTCTCTGCAAGAGGTAGAATGTTAGGAGGAAGATACGATGACTTCATTCAAACGGATGCCTCAATTAATAGGGGTAACTCAGGTGGACCTCTTTTTGATTTAGATGGAAAAGTAATTGGAGTGAATTCGATGATTATTTCACCAAGCGGAGGATCAATTGGAATTGGTTTTGCCATTCCATCCAACCTAGCTAAGAATATTATTGATCAACTAAAGGATACTGGAGAAATAGAAAGGGCATGGCTGGGAGTAAGAATACAGGAAGTAACTGAAGAGATAGCCCAAAGCTTAGGTCTCACCAAAACTTATGGTGCTTTAGTTCAAGGCTTAACACCAGATAGTCCAGCTCTAAGCGGTGGGGTAAAAGAAGGTGATATAATTATTGAGTTTAATGGAAAAGAAGTTGAGTCAGTTCAAACACTTCCAAAATTAGTAGCAGAAGCGAATATAGGGGAAAAAAGTAAAGTTGTTGTGTGGAGAGATGAAAAAGAAGTTATGTTAAACGTCAATCTCGGTAAACAACCATCTCTTGAAGAGCTTGCCAGCATTGAAAATAATGGATCATCAATTAATGTAGCTGAATTAGGCATAAAAATACGAACGATTTCAGATGAAGACAAAGACAGATTGCAACTGCCGTCAACGCAACAGGGTGTTTTAATATCTGAAATAGAAAATGACTCATTTCTGATAAGACAAAATATAAAAAAAGATGACATCATCATTGAAATACAAAACAAAGTTGTAAGTTCGACAGGAGATGTATTAGAAATTATTGATGAAGTAGTTGCTCAAGGAAAAGAAAATATTTTAATCGTCTTTTATGCTGGTCCTAATTCAAGAAAATACATAGGCGCAAAACTATCACTTGATTGATTGTATATGTCTAAAGATCTAATAGTTATCTTTGGACCTACAGCAAGTGGTAAATCAAAAAAAGCAATCGACATATCTTTAAAGCATAAATCAACCATCATTAATTTTGATAGTATGCAGGTTTATAAAGATCTAAGAATTTTAACTGACAGGCCTACCGCAGCAGACTTAAGTACATGCGATCATAGATTATATGGTTATCTAAATGGCGATGAATCAAGCACAGCAGCGTCGTGGTTAAACGATGCAGTAAATGAGATTAAAGAATGTTTCAGTAGTGATAGACTTCCCATTTTAGTGGGTGGTACAGGAATGTATCTAAATGCACTTAAGTTTGGCTTGGCTGATATTCCAGATATTGATGAAGAAATAAAAAATGAAACACAAGGTCTATTTGATAGTCATGGACTTAGATTTCTTTTTGATGTGATAAAAAAAAGTTATCCATCAACTAAAATTCAAGAAAACGACAGACAAAGAATATTTAGAAGCTACTCTCTTTTGAAGCAAACGGGCAAGGTATTAGAACAGTGGCAATTAAATACCTCTCCTGCAATTGAAGATATAGATTACCAAATATTGCTAACAACTACTGATAGAGATAAATTGTACCCTAAGGCTGAATCAAGAGTTGACCGTATGTTTGAAGACACTGTAGTTGATGAGGTAAGTGAATTATTAAACAAAGGCTATGACGATAATAAGTCAATTATGAAAGCTATAGGAGTTAGGGAAATAAGCAGTTTCTTAAATAAAGATATTGATCTTAATGAATGTAAAAATGCGGTCAAAAAAAACACCAGAAATTACATTAAAAGACAGCTTACTTGGATAAAAGGTAATAATATTATGCAAAGCATTGATAAAAAGAAATTTATGTAATGCTATAATCTTATATTCTTTCCATTAATTTAATTATGTTTGACTTTTATTACAAATCTCCATAGAAGGTCACTTCAAACATAAGGGGAATTTATGGTTAATATTCAGATGACAGGTGCTCAAATGGTTTTAAAAGCATTTGAAGATCATCAAGTTGATACAATTTTTGGTTATCCTGGTGGGGCAGTTTTACCTATATATGATGAGTTGGCAAAGGAAAGGGATACCAACCAGCCTATTAGGCACTATTTAGTGAGGCACGAACAAGGTGCATCTCATTCTGCAGAGGGATATGCTAGATCAAGTGGTAAAGTTGGGGTCATGCTTGTTACGTCTGGTCCTGGAGTTACGAACTCGGTTACAGGACTAACTGATGCTATGATGGATTCGATCCCAATTGTTTGCATAAGTGGTCAAGTGCCTACTCATTTAATTGGAACTGATGCTTTCCAAGAATGTGATGCCGTTGGCATTACGAGACCTTGCACAAAACATAATTGGCTTGTTAAAGATATCAATGATCTCTCAAGAATTCTCCACGAAGCATTTTACGTTGCTTCAAGTGGAAGACCTGGACCAGTTTTAGTTGATATACCAAAAGATATTCAATTTCAGACAGGTACGTATATTGGCCCTGAAACTGTTAAACATAAATCGTATAGACCAAAGTTAAAGGCAAATATCGATCAAATTGATGATGCGCTAAAATTAATAGCGGATGCTGAAAAACCTATTTTTTACACTGGTGGAGGTGTTATTAATTCTGGAAATGCAGCCGTTCAATTACTAAGGGAATTTGTTCGGTTAACTGGTTTTCCAATTACATCTACATTACAAGGATTAGGAGCCTATCCTGGCGATGACTCACAGTTTATTGGCATGTTAGGTATGCACGGTACTTATGAAGCTAATATGGCTATGAACGAATGTGACTTAATGATTAATATTGGAGCCAGATTTGATGATAGAATAACTGGTAAAATAGATGAGTTTTCTCCAAACTCAAAAAAAATCCATATTGATATTGATCCTTCATCAATCAACAAGATTGTTAAAGTTGATGTGCCATTAATAGGTGATGTTGCACATGTGCTAGAAGACTCAATAAAATTATGGAAGTCTAAAGTTTATAAAATTAATAAGACTCCTTTAAAGGAGTGGTGGAAAACCATTGATAAATGGAAAGAAAAAGACTCACTTAAATTTGATAGAGATAAAAATACAATAAAACCTCAATACGCAATCCAGAGACTGTATGATTTAACAAAGGATAAAGATGTATTTGTTACAACTGAAGTTGGCCAACATCAAATGTGGGCTGCTCAATATTATAAATTTTCAAAGCCTAATAGATGGATTACATCAGGTGGACTAGGAACAATGGGATTTGGTTTACCCGCTGCAATCGGAGCACAGGTAGCTCATCCTGATAAACTAGTTATTGATATAGCAGGTGAGGCTTCTATTCTGATGTGCATTCAAGAAATGTCGACAGCAATTCAACATAAGCTTCCTGTCAAAATATTTATTATTAATAACCAATACATGGGCATGGTTAGACAGTGGCAAGAGTTATTGCATGATAAGCGTTACTCCCATAGTTATACTGATGCATTGCCAGATTTTGTTAAACTAGCTGAAGCTTATGGCGCTAAAGGCATAAGAGTACAAAAACCTAATGAGTTAGATAAAGGGATAAATGAAATGATCGAATATGATGGGCCGGTTATATTTGACTGTGTTGTAGAACAGAATGAAAATGTTTATCCAATGATACCATCTGGTAAGGCTCATAATGAAATGCTGCTTGGGGACGAAACCAAAAAAGAAGAAATTTCAGATGAAGGAAAAGTTTTAGTTTAATGAGTGAAATAGTTTCAAAGCACACAGTATCAGTGCTAGTTGATAATGAACCAGGCGTTTTAGCTAGGGTTATAGGTTTAATTTCTGGAAGAGGTTATAATATAGACAGCTTAACAGTGGCTGAAGTCGATGCTGAAAAACATATTTCAAGAATTACAATTGTGGCCCCAGGGACTGAGCAAACTGTCAATAAAATGATAAGTCAGTTACAACGCATTGTTCCTGTTAAAAGAGCAGCAAATGTGACTTTTGAAAAACAAGGCATTGAAAGAGAAATGGCGTTAGTAAAAATTGTATCTACAGGTGAGAAAAGGGTTGAATCCATGCGTTTATCAGATGTTTTCAGAGCCAGGGTAATCGATACTACACATGACTCATTTGTATTCGAATTAAATGGCTCCCCAAGAAAAATTGATGCTTTTATTGACTTAATGAAGCCACTTGGTTTATCAGAGGTATCTAGAACAGGTGTTGTGGCAATTGCCCGTGGCACAGAAAAAATGTAAAGGTGATTATATGAAAGTTTACTATGAAAAAGATGCTAATTTAGATCTTATTAAATCCAAAAAAATAGCAATATATGGTTATGGAAGTCAAGGACATGCTCATGCGCTTAATTTGAATGATTCCGGTGCAAGTGATGTAGTTGTTGCGTTAAGAGAAGGTTCTTCAAGTGCAAAAAAAGCTGAAGCTGAGGGTTTAAAGGTAATGTCACTTTCGGATGCAGCTGAATGGGCTGATATTATGATGATGCTTATACCTGACGAGCTTCAAGCCGATGTTTGGAAAAATCATATTGAGCAAAGAGCAAAAGAAGGTTCAGCGCTAGCGTTTGCACACGGATTAAATATTCATTTTGATTTAATTAATGCTAGACCTGACATGGATGTCTTTATGATTGCCCCTAAAGGTCCTGGCCATACTGTTAGATCAGAATTTAAAAGAGGCGGCGGTGTGCCATGTTTAGTAGCAGTTGATAGTGATAAAACAGGAAATGCGCTTGACCTAGCACTTTCATATGCATCTGCAATTGGTGGTGGCAAAGCAGGCATCATTGAAACTACTTTTAAAGATGAGTGTGAAACAGACTTGTTCGGAGAACAAACAGTTCTTTGTGGTGGTGTTGTAGAACTAATTAGAAACGGCTTTGAAACTTTAGTTGAAGCTGGTTATCCGCCTGAGATGGCATATTTTGAATGTCTTCATGAGGTTAAACTTATTGTCGATCTAATCTATGAAGGTGGGATTGCTAATATGAATTATTCAATTTCAAACACAGCTGAATATGGAGAATATGTTTCTGGTCCTAAGATTGTTGATAGTGAAACTAAAGCTAAGATGAAAAAGGTATTAGATAAAATTCAGTCAGGTGAATTTACTCGAGAGTGGATAGAAGAATATAAGAGTGGAGCCAAAAATTTTGAGGCAATGAGATCAAAAATTGACAATCACCAGATTGAAAAAGTTGGCACTGAATTGCGCGCGATGATGCCCTGGATTTCAAAAAATAAATTAGTTGATAAAGAAAAGAACTAGTTATTATTTAGTTTTCAGACTTAAAAGATACGATATAGCCCAATATTTGTTCAATTTTGAGTAATTTATTGCGAATTTCTGAATATTCATATATTTATCCTGTATCTTTGAAAACAAACTAAAGTGCATATTTTGTAATGAAAAAAATATATTTAACTAACTTCTGCATATCATTAGGAGAATGCACTCTTCTATCTCTCTTGCTGTTAAAACTGCTTAGCAGCCCCCGGGCGACTTAAAACTTGCCTCAGGGGGATACTTAATTTTAACACAATTTATATATAACCAAGGGATTTAAAGATGACTAAAAATAGTAACCACATAAAAATATTTGATACTACATTAAGAGATGGAGAGCAATCTCCAGGTGCTTCAATGAATATTGAGGAGAAGCTAAAAATTGCTGGGGCATTAGAGGAATTAAAAGTTGATATTATTGAAGCTGGATTTCCTGCTGCTTCTAAAGGTGATTTTGAAGCAGTTTCAGAAATATCAAAAAAAATCAAAGACTCATCAATATGTGCTTTGAGTAGAGCTTCTAAAAGCGATATTGAAACCGCAGCTAAAGCTCTTAAAGATGCAAATGCCCCTAGAATTCATACATTCATTTCAACAAGTGATTTACACATGAAGCATAAATTGCAACTAAATGCTGAAGAAGTTTATAAAAAAGTAATTGATAGCGTCTCTTTTGCAAGAAACTTGTGTGACGATGTTGAATGGTCTTGTGAAGATGGAACGAGAACTAATCTGGACTTCATGTGCCGTACTGTTGAAGCTGCAATAAAGAACGGTGCCTCGACTATTAATATACCAGACACAGTAGGCTATTCAATTCCAGATGAATTCACAAATATAATTACGCATCTTATTAATAATGTACCTAATATAGATAAAGTAACAATTTCGACACACTGTCATAATGACCTTGGCCTTGCTGTTGCTAATTCTTTGGCTGGCGTTAGAGCTGGAGCAAGACAAATTGAGTGTACTATTAATGGTCTTGGTGAAAGAGCTGGAAATGCTGCGATGGAAGAAGTGGTTATGGCAATGCGAACTAGAAACGATATGATGCCCTACGAAACGAGCATTGTAACAGAAAAACTTACCAAGACTTCCAAGCTTGTGTCTGCTGTTACTGGATTTCCTGTTCAATTTAACAAAGCAATTGTTGGAAAAAATGCTTTTGCGCATGAGGCAGGAATTCATCAAGATGGGATGTTAAAAAATAATAAAACTTATGAAATCATGACGCCTGAAAGTGTCGGTGTATCTGAGTCTAATCTTGTTATGGGTAAGCATTCTGGAAGACATGCATTCAAACAGAAGATAATAGAACTTGGTTATAGTGTTAATGACAATGTGATAGAAGAAGCTTTTGAAAATTTTAAAAGCTTGGCTGATAAAAAAAAGAACATATATGATGAAGATATTGTAGCCATTATCGATGATCAGGTAATTAGAATTAATGATTCAATAATCTTAAAAGACTTGCAAGTGATTGCAGGTACAAAAGGACCTCAACAAGCTGAAATAAATTTGATGATAGAAGATAAATTAAACAACATTACCTCTACTGGCGATGGACCAGTTGATGCAATATTTAATGGTTTAAGTAAATTAGTACCACACAAAGCTAAATTACTCCTGTATCAGGTACATGCTGTTACTGAAGGAACAGATGCTCAAGCTGAGGTATCTGTCAGACTTTCAGAGGATGGAAAAACTGTTGTTGGTTTAGGATCTGATACGGATACATTAGTAGCTTCAGCAAAAGCTTATATCAATGCATTAAATAAATTAGTTGTTAAAAGAGAAAAATCTGCACCAGCTAAAATGTCAGGTATTTAATTAAGGAGAATAGATGAATGTTTAATAATTTAATTGGTTTGTGGTCTTCTGATATGGCAATAGATCTTGGCACTGCGAACACCTTAGTCTATGTCAAAAATAGAGGAGTAGTTTTAAATGAACCTTCAGTTGTTGCAGTACTCAATCAAGGTGGAAAAAGTAAAGTCATTGCAGTGGGTGAAGAAGCAAAAAGTATGCTGGGCAAAACGCCGGGGCATATTCAAGCAATCAGACCAATGAAAGATGGAGTCATTGCAGATTTTGTTGTGACTGAAGAAATGATTAAACATTTCATCCGTAAAGTTCACAACCGAAAAACATTTGCTAATCCAAGAATTATTATTTGCGTGCCAACAGGCTCAACACCAGTAGAACGTAGAGCAATACACGACTCGGCTCTTGCCGCAGGCGCTAGGAAAGTATCACTAATTGAAGAGCCAATGGCCGCAGCAATTGGCGCCGGACTTCCAGTTAGTGAGCCAAGAGGCTCAATGGTAGTTGATATTGGTGGTGGTACATCCGAAATCGCTGTTATTTCACTTGGCGGAATCGTTTACTCTAGATCAGTTAGAATTGGTGGAGATGCAATGGATGTTGCTTTAATCAATTATATGCGAAAAAGATATAATTTGCTGATTGGTGAAGCTTCAGCTGAAATGATAAAAAAAGAAGTTGGCATTGCTTTGCCTCCAAAGAATGGAGATGGCAAAACTATTGATATAAAAGGAAGAGATTTAGCCTCTGGGGTTCCGAAAGAAATAGAACTCACACAAAGTCAAGTTTCTGAAGCTCTTTCTGAGCCAATTCAAACAATTATTGATGGCGTTAAGTCAGCACTAGAAGACACCCCGCCTGAATTAGCAGCTGATCTAGTTGATATGGGCGTTGTTTTAACTGGAGGAGGAGCACTACTCGAGTCAATGGATGAAGCAATAAGAGAGGCTACTGGTTTACCCGTTACAATAGCGGAAGAGCCGCTCTCTTGTGTTGCTCTTGGAAGTGGAAAAGCATTAGAGTCAGAGAGTTCCTTCGAGCCAATTTTGTCATCAGCATATTAAATTAAAAAAGGTCTGAAAGTGAGGCTTTCAAGAAATTTAAGAGACCAAAAAATACTAAATCCAAGTAGCAGGGTTTTTATTTTTGCAATTATACTCTTCGCCTTCTCAGTTATTTTATTTATTGGAAGGTTTGAATTAACACAAACGGCAAAGAACTTGAGATCACAAGTTACCAGTATCTCTTATTCTATTTCACATATTGTATCAATGCCGTCAAACGTAATAAATTCAGGAATACAATCTATTATAGATTTAAAAGAAATTTATCAGCAACTTGAAAATTATAGAAAAAATCAACTCTCTAACTCTTCTTCATTTCAAGATATTGTTTCTATGAAATTAAAAATAGCTCAATATGAAGAGTTATTAAATCTAACAGCTGACCTAGAATATGATTTTGTTACTTCGAGAATAGTGGCAGATTTTTCAGATAAAATTATAGGGACTATCCTGATAAAATCTAATGAAACTGAAAAACTATTTGTTGATATGCCAGCCACAGGCCCGACTGGCATTTTAGGTAGAGTATCATCAGTAGATAATAAGATTGCAAGAGTATTACTGCTTAATAATATTAATAGTAGGTTGCCAGTCAGTATTTCTGAGAACGCGTATCAAGGAATTATGATTGGGCAGGGTCAAAAAAACCCAATAGTTGAGTATGTTAGGGAATATAAAAACATAAACGTTGGAGATATAGTTTCAACTTCTGGAAAGGGAGGAATTTTTCCACCCTACTTAGTTGTAGGGCAAGTCTCAAGTATAGATGGTGAAAGGATTGAGGTTGAATTAATTGAAGACATTAGTCAACTAACACACATAAGATTGTTAAACTATAAATTTAATCAGAATAATGAGTAAGAAATTTTATGATTGATCTTAAAATAGGCAATTTATTAATTTATCTTATTCTATTTTTTACTACATCATCAAATCTTGTATTCAGTTCGACTTATTTTGACCTTACATTGATTAGCTGCTTGATAATATATGTTTTAAAGTGGAATGAAGCGAATTGGTTCATCTGTATCATATTATTTATGTTAGGAATCTATAATGATATCTTAATCTCAACTCCTTTTGGCTATACAAGTTCTCTATTCCTTTTCTTTTATTTAATAGATCGAGTAGGAAATTTCTTTAGTATGCCATCAAATACAAACATCAAATTTATTATATTTTCATTATTCGTACTAATATTGTTTTCCATAAATTACTTTACGATTTATTTTATCTATAGCACATCAATGCCGTTCTTTGTAAATCTTGCATCTTATATGGCAGTAATATTATTATACTATCCATTAAATTTTATAATTGGATCAATTCAAAATAAATATGTCAGAGTCAAATAAATTTATCTTTAAGAAATATGATGCAAATGCGTCAATTAACAGAAGAACAGCAATTATAACAATTGCAAAAGCCGGATTATTTTCAATACTAGGCGCAAGACTTGCTTACCTCCAGATTGTAGATAAAGATAAATACGAAATACTTTCAGATAATAATCGAATTACTCATCGTTTAATAGAGCCTCAAAGGGGAATTATATATGACCTACAAGGTAAGCCTTTGGCAATTAACCGTCAACGATATGAAGTTGTAATTATTAGAGAAGAAACTTCAGACTATATAAAATCTATTGAAAATTTAAAAAATATATTACCTGATGTAAATATAGATACCGAGAAACTGTATTCAGAAATAAAAAAAACAAAAAAATTTATTCCAATAAAAGTGTTAGATGATTTATCTTGGGATCAATTTTCCCGACTTAACGCCAACATTCATAAAGTTGATGGACTATATCCTCAAATTGGTTTTAAGAGATATTATACAAGTGGACAATCTCATTCTCATATTATTGGGTATACAGCTCCTCTCGATAAAAAAGAAAAAGACACTAATACATTAGCTGATTTAAGTTCAGCAAAATCAGGAAAACTAGGAATTGAAAAAGCCAAAGACGTCAGTTTAAGAGGTAAATTGGGCAATAAAAATGTTGAAGTTAATGCAAACGGGAGAGAAATTCGAGAATTAGACAGATATGAAAGCATTCAAGGTAAAAATATTCAACTTACAATTGATTCAGACCTTCAAGACTATTGCTACAAAAGCTTGAATGATCAAAGTGGATGTGTGGCGGTTACTAATATTAAGACTGGAGAATTTTATGCATTAGTCTCATCACCATCATATGATCCCAACTTGTTTTCCAAGAGTATATCATCAGAAAAATGGAATTCTCTTACAGACAATATTTATAAACCTCTAATAAATAAATCAATTTCAAGTCAATACCCTCCCGGTTCGACAATTAAACCATTTGTGGCACTTGCGGCATTAGAAAATGGTGTTAGTGAAAAAAGAGAAGTTTATTGTAACGGAAAACATGAAATTAAAGATACAAGTCTTGAGTCAGGCATTAAAACTTTTCACTGTTGGAAAGAGGAAGGTCACGGAAACGTCAACTTGAATGAGGCACTAAAAGTTTCGTGCGATGTATATTTTTATCAAATATCTAGAGAAATTGGCATCAACAAAATTGCTGAAGTATGTAAAAGGTTTGGGTTTGGGCAAAATGTTTTTGATTCATTTTATGAGGAAAAAAAAGGAATTGTTCCTTCAAAAGATTGGAAGTTAGAGTCTATTGGTACACCTTGGATGGTTGGAGAAACCCTCTCAGCAGGAATTGGACAAGGTTATTTTCTTACAACCTGTGCACAATTAAGCCTTGCATTAGGTCAATTAATCAATGGAGGAGAGAAAATAATTCCTACAATTGTTATGGGTAAAAATAAGGATGTTCAGAAAAATCAAAAAATATCTTTAAATCCCAAGCATCTAGCTATCATCAAAAAGGGTCTTGAGGATGCAACCAATACACAAGGTGGAACATCATTTAGATCACGTATTCCCGGTAATCTAAAAATGGCTGGTAAAACTGGCACTTCTCAAGTTAGAGTTATTAGCTCGCAAGAAAGAGAAGAGGGCTTAAAAAAGAACAATGAATTACCGTGGGAAAAACGTGATCATGGTTTATTTATTGGATATGGACCAATAAATAATCCTCAATATGCAGTATCAGTAATAATAGAACATGGAGGAAGTGGCTCTGGAGCCGCAGCACCAGTTGCTTCAAAAATATTCAAATATTTGTTTGATAATAACTTAAACTTAAAAAGTAAGAGCATTTCCAATGTTTAGCGAAAGTAAAGCTGAACTAACGATCTTTGATAAACTTAGATCTATAAATTATTTTTTACTATCTCTTATATGTACTATATTTTTCATTGGGACTCTTGCGTTATACAGTATTTCTAATGGCAATTTCAGTGAATGGCCTATAAAGCATCTGCAAAGATTTATCCTCGGCCTAATTGTTTTTTTTATTGTAGCATTGTTAGATTTGAAAATAATTTTTAGATTTGCATATCTGATCTTTATCGCCAGTATTGCCGCGTTAATAATTCTTCTAATAGTTGGAGATGAGATTAATGGTGCTAAACGATGGATAAGTTTTGCAGGATTCAGTTTACAACCATCAGAATTTGTAAAATATACTTTAATCTTGGCTCTAGCTAAATATTTTCATTCAATGGAGGATTATCACGAAAATTTTATTTCTAAATTAATCATACCTAGTTTTATAGTAATTATACCAGTTGCATTTGTTGTAATTCAGCCTGATCTGGGAACAGCATTAGTGATCTTTTTAGGTGGTGTGAGTGTCATATGGATCTCAGGTCTTAATTATAAATATTTTATCTCTGGGATTTTAGGGTTCATGCTATCTTTACCAATCTTGTGGCAGTATTTAAAGGAATATCAAAAAGACAGAGTCTTCACTTTTTTTAATCCAGAGAGGGATCCTCTTGGAAATGGTTATCATATCACTCAATCTAAGATTGCTTTAGGATCGGGAGGCATTTTTGGTAAAGGATATATGGAAGGCACTCAAAGCCATCTTAACTTTCTCCCTGAAATGCAAACAGACTTTATTTTCACAATGTTTGGAGAAGAATTTGGATTTATTGGATCTATAATTTTGATTTTACTTTACATGGCACTGATTGGTATCGCTATCAGAATGGCACTGACGTCAAAGAGTTTATTTAGTAAATTTTTATCTTTAGGAGTTTGTTCAGTATTTTTTATTTATGTTTTTGTTAATATTGGCATGGTGACAGGACTTTTACCTGTAGTTGGAGTACCTTTGCCGTTTATATCATATGGAGGAAGTTCTATGTTAGCTGTGATGTTTGGATTTGGGTTACTGACTAATTGTTATATTAATTATAATACAACTTTAACAAAGGGTAGCTTTATATAAAATTTACTGTTTTGGAAAGTAATCTTCCTTTTGACCTTCACGATATACATCTGTGGTTGCGCAGTGAAGTGCGCCACCGAACGGATAAGCATCTCTAAAAGGAATAGGAATAACTTCAAAACCTAATTTACTAATTTGTTCACATTGGTAGACTTCACTCTCTTCTACACACACAGTTTTTGGATCTATAACTAAAACATTCATGCTCAACCAAATGCTAGAATAGCATAAAGGAGGTGGTTCATTATGTGCGGGCTGAGCAGCATCAATAATTTGCCATTCGTTTTGTTCAAAAATTTTTCTTTGCTCGTCAGGTAATCGCCTTGTTGGGTTATTAATTATGAGACCTGGTTTTAAAGGAGTGAATGTTGCATCTATGTGAATAGGATAGGGATCACCCGGAAAATTTAAGGTATGAATTCTATGTTCCTTGAAGTGCCTCTTGAGCCAATTGCTTCCTTTTAAATTAGTTGTAAACCCATGTTGTACAAATAAATCTTTTCCCATTCTTAAAATATCTGCGGCATCAAATAGTATTTCTTTTTCAGTTGTCACGAATTCCCTTTTTGCAACCATATCTAATCGTTCATCTAACGATATTTCATCATTTAAATAATTTTCTCGATAGCTACTATCTGTTAATCTTGGTTTGGGTGCAGTTTCCATTCTCATATCTGGATCTTCATTGTAATATTTTTCTAATAATGGTCTGTAACAAAGATATTCAAACCATCTCGACCTATAGGACATTGTGGCTTCAAGCATTTCATTCCCAAGAGTAAGAATAACATCTCGAGGAGGCATGCAGCCAAACATTGATCCATTTTCCCAGTCGGGTGTCGAAATTTTTTGATTAAAGTCAAGCGGAGTAGGTCGATCAACTTTTATTCCTCTTTTTTCTAAAATATTTGAAAAATTATCCAGTTGATAGTTAGCCTTATGTATAGATTCTTCACTTCGGGGGCCATGCATTCCCTTCATATCACTATCCTCAGGTATCTTTGGATCAGTTGCAGGTTCGGCAGGTGGTATGCAACAGTTATCTGCTTTTCCAACTATTATGTGTTTGAGTGGATCCCACTCATTCCAGGAATTTACAATTTTGACCATAGTTTTCTGACAGTAAATTTGAAAAAATATTGCCTTGAATTCAAGCTAAATTGAAAGTAAGAGTCAAGCAATTTTCATTAAACAAGGAGTTGATCTTGGTAAATAATAATGAGAGTTTTGACACTGTTATCGTTGGCTCAGGGCTATTAGGGCAGATTTGTGCACTGCTGTGTAGTAAATTTAATTTAAAAACATTATTAATTTCAAAAAACTCTATTAATGAAAACGCCTTAAAAGAGATCTCGTTTGATGAAGAAACAGCAAGATTGTTAGACAGCATTGGAGTTTATTCCAAGATTAACGATTTAATCAATATGCCTAAATATACTGATTTAGTAACTACAGACTCTACTATTGTGCAACGTAGTCCTGTCATTAAAGCAAAGAATAGCTTTCCTTCTTTAATGACATTTATCCCAGGCGATCTAGAAGAAGAAATGCTTAAAAGTTGCAGTGAAGATCCAAATATAAAGGTGTTAGATAATTTTATTATTTCTCATTTTGAGAGTGGTACAAATTCTTATTCTCTCAAAAATGCTAATAGTACAATCAAAGTTGAAGCACCTTTTTTGATTTGCTCTGACGAAAGTGATGAATTTGTAAATAAAAAATTAAATATCAATTATGATGACCTTGGTTACGCAAGAGAGTGGCTTATAGTAGATATTTCTCTTAAAAATGGAGATGATCTAGAAAACGTTTTTAGACAGATATGCGATCCGATCAGACCAACCTCATATATTGCACTTTCTGAGATACGATACCGATTTCAATTTCAGCTATTAACTGGAGAAAAAAAAGAGGATATGTGTTCAATAAGTAAAGTTCATGATTTAATCTCAAATTGGCTTGCTCCCCATCAGTACAACATTGAATATTTAACAACTTTTGAGTTTAAGGGTAGGTGTGCATATAATTTTCAAACGGAAAATATTTTTCTAATTGGCAAGGCTGCATATCAGATTCCGCCATATGCAGCACAAAGTTTAAATAGTGGAATAAGAGATT
>CACKXV010000005.1 GCA_902604225.1 uncultured Pelagibacteraceae bacterium
AATATCAATTTAGAGATGCAAAAATTATTAAGTGTCTTTAAAGAATTTAAACCCCAAATACTTATAACCTTTGGTTGTGGGATAATAAAAGAACCTATTCTCTCAAAAATACCAAAGTACTCATTGAATTTTCATACGGGGCTATTACCCTATTTTAAAGGAACAGCTGGTAATTTTTGGCCTTTTTATTTTCTTAAGCCAAATTATGTTGGCATAACTATTCATAAAATTGAAAGAAAACTAGATTCTGGACCAATTATACACCAAAGTATTCCAAAATTAGATCCAAGTGATGGGATCCATGATGTTGCGTGCAAGGCAATCTGTAAAGGTGCAGATGATCTAGTTAGTATTCTTTTAAATATATCAAATGGAAAAAAACCAATTTTTGTACGACAACGTTCAATTGGAAAATTATTTTCAGATAAAGATTTTAGTCCCCAGCACTTAAGACTGATTTATAATTTATTTAAAAATAAAGTTGTTAAGTATTTTCTGAATAATCAATTGCAAAAAGACCGACCTCAAACTATAAGAATAAAATATGAAAAAAATTAATATAGCAGTAGTTGGCTGTGGCAGAATTGCGGGTCATCATTGTAGAGCAATTAAATCAAATGAAAATTTTAATTTAGTTGCAGTTTGTGATTTAGATAAGTCAAAGAGTGACGATTATTCAAAAGAATTTGAAGCTTTATCCTATGATAACTACGAAACAATGCTCTCAAAAAATAAAGAAATAGATATTGTAACTATAGCAACGCCATCAGGTATGCATTATGAACACGCATGCGAAATAATTGAAAACTATCAAAAAAATATAATAGTTGAAAAGCCAACTTTTATGACACCAACTCAAATTCGAAATGCTTTTGATCTTGCAAATAAAAATAATGTAACAATTTTCCCAGTTTTTCAAAATAGATATAATATTGCTGTTCAAAGAGTTAAAAAATCTATTGAAACAGGAGAACTTGGGGATGTTAGGCTTGTTAATGTAAGAGTTAGATGGTGCAGACCTCAACGTTACTATGATATGTCAGACTGGCGAGGAACATTTTCCCACGATGGTGGAGCTATGACAAACCAAGGAATACATCATGTTGATTTAATAAGATATCTTGGTGGCGAAGTAAAAGAAGTAAATTGTACAATGGGAACAATTGGAGTTCAAAATGTAGAGATTGAAGATACTGCAGTTGCTACATTCAAATTTTGTAATGGAATTCTTGGTTCTTTAGAAGTCACAACAGCTGCTAGGCCAGATGACTTTGAAGCATCTATATCGATAGTTGGATCAAAAGGTCTAGCTCAAATTGGGGGTATTGCAGTAAATTTGCTTGAAATTTTCACTCCAAATACAGAGGAAATTGAGAAAAATAGTGATGACTTTAGTGATCTTCCCGACAGAGGAAAGGTTTATGGTCGGGGCCATATGTCAATGTATTCAGATATTTCTAGTCATATACTTCAAAATATCAATTATCCAATAACAAGAAAGGAATGTCTTGAGTCAATTAAATTGCTTCATGCATTTTATCTTTCTGATGAAAATAAAAGTTGGGTAACAATTGACGATCAAACTGAATCATCAAGACTTGGAAGAGAAGATGATAATATCTCAAATCTTTATAGAAATATTAGAAAATAAATTTAACATAATATTTTTTGAAGACAAAACCTACACTTAAAATGATGATTAAAAAAAATAAGTTAGCTATTTATGGCGGATCACCAACAATTAAAAAGAAATTGCCAAATAGGTTTCTTTATACAAATTCTGAAAAAAAAATTGTAAATAAATTAATTAATGATTCGATTAAAAGTGGCATTCCTTTTAGATATTCAGAATATTATGAGCGATTATACGAAAAAAAGTTTATTAAGTTTATGGGCGGTGGGTATGCTGATGCCGTAAATTCAGGTACAAATGCACTATTCTCAATTATTGGATCATTTGATTTTAGTGAGGGATCTGAAATAATTGTTCCAATTTTGACTGATGTAGGTGGAGTAACACCAATTGTCTTTTGGGGATATAAACCTGTAATTGCAGATATCAGTAAATGTTCTTTTAATATTGGCCTTGATGAAATTAAAACAAAAATTACAAATAAAACGAAAGCAGTAATAGTTTGTCATATTGGTGGAGAAGCAGCAGATATAATTGCTATTAAAAGTTATTTAAAAAAGAGAAAAATTATCTTAATTGAAGACTGTTCTCAGTCTCACGGTGCGAAAATTAAAAATCAGAAAATCGGTACATTTGGAGATATAGCTTTTTTCTCAACAATGTCATCAAAATTACACTCAACGGGTGGTCAGGGAGCAGTTATTTTTTCAAAAAATAAGTCTTTAATTGATAGGGTAAAAAGTGTTTCAGATAGAGGTAAAATATTTAGTAAAGAAAAATTTACGGGCAATTATAACTTTTTAGGCATTAATTCAAACTTAGATGAACTATCTGCAGCCATAGGATGTATTCAAATTGATAAATTAAAAAAAATAATTGATAGAACAAATTATATTGGAGAATACATCAAAAAAAAGTTAGATAAAATGAGTGTTACAATGAATGTTGGAAAACAAATTAAAGATACAAAAAATGTTTACTGGTTTGTAAGGGTAAGTATAGATTTATCAAAAATAAGAATTTCAAAGAGTAGTTTTTGTAAAGCTTTAATTGCTGAGGGAATTCCAATGGCCAGTGAATATGATTATAATCCATTCAAATATAAATGGTATAAATCAAAAAAGACTTTATCAATTGCTAAATCACATGGTTTTGATCTTGATAGAAATACAACGCCTAATAATTACTTATCATTATTAAAAACTGATTTTGTAATATTTGTCAGAGAAAGTTTCAGTAATAAGGATATTGACCTAATTATTAAGGCGCTAATAAAGGTTGAGCAAGAATTCAAAAAATAAATTTTTTAACTTTTGAAAATCTTTTAAAATTGGTATGTATTCATAATTTATTTTCATGTAAATTAAAATTTAACGTTCATAGCATTTTGTACCAATTTTGTAATGATTTACGATTTTTATTATATATAATTATACTAAAAGCATCTTATCAATCCTTTTCACATATAAATCCAATCGAAGGCGAAAATGACATTGGAATTACATTTAAAGGACTTGTTGTAATTTTCTTTATTTTGCAATTTTGTCGAAGATTTTGAGCCAACCATCTCCAATCAAAGCCTTTATGACGAGTACTATGTCTCTCAAATTTATCTAATTTGTAAAAAGCTGAAGCAAGAGTTTCTCTCCACTTATATTCTCTATATCGTTTCCAACCCATAAGATAAGAGCCTACATTTTTTATCAAAATTGCAGGTCCTATTTCATTTGGCACAGTTATGTACATGTATTTGAATTTTCTTTTTGTAATATTTTCTATAATGCGGATAACAGTTGCCTCTCGTATATGTTCAAAACTTTCCATAGCTAATATCAAGTCTACATTCTCAAAAGAAGCATATGTATTTTCAACACTATCACAAATGATACTGAAATTATCAAATTGGCTATATCTATTGTTTGCAATATCTACCAAATCTTCACTTGGCTCTATTCCAAGATAAACAAAATCAACGCCCATTTGTTTAATAAAACTAAATGTTTTAGCCGATCCACATCCAATATCAATGACCTTGATTCTTTTTTTTGATTTAGAAATCTTTTCTATAATTTTTTTTAAGTGTCGATATCTATTAGTGTGTAAAATTTGAGTTATAAAATTAAAATTTTGCCGTTCCTCGTAATCATCCATTTTTTCTGCGATTACCCCAAATTCATCACAAAGATGCTTAACCTCATTTAATGCTTTACTGCGCTCATTTAAACCAGACTCAATTATTTGTTTTTTACTTAATTCTATTCTAGATTTGACTTCTTCATTACTAAAATTGAACTTTTTACAAAGAGTCCTTACTCTTTTTTGTGCCTCGAGACGCTCGCGTTTTCTGGCTTCAACAAGTTGCAGTTTGAGAGTCTTTATTTCAGATTTTAATTCATTATACGATTTCATGTTTGTATATATTTAATTGTTGAATATAGTATTAGATTAAATAGTAAAATTATCTATACAAACTCGACCAAGTCGTATTTTTTTAGTTTTTTTAATACTTCTTCAAGTTCCCAAATTGGAAAGTCAATTATTTCAGCTATTTCAAGTAGTGAATTTTTACCATCAGACCATGTCATGAGATCCATCATTTTATTTACCTGTTCGTCTGTATAATTTTTTTTCGATAAATTAGGGTAAAGTTGTCGTTTCCCAAGTTGAGGTTCGCAGAGTATTTTCATCTTAGGTACAACATTTATCTCAATAGCCTCGAGGGATTTTTTTATTAAATTATACCCGCCTTCTAAACCTTTAGAGCTTACCACATTTTCTAGATCGTCGAGGGATGTATGATATTCTGGATATTCTTCGTATTTAGATCGCATTAAACTTGCAATAGGCAGATCAATGCCAGGTGAACAATACTGTCGTTCATCACTTCCTCTATCTTTCCAATTATATATTTTAAAATTTGGATATATGTGTTTTAGAACGTGTTTTGCAATTTTATCACTGAGAGTATTATTCATACGAGAAGGCAGGAAGGAGTATGTTCGTTCATCACCAATACAGGTTACATTAAATCCAGCAATAATATTTTTTTTCATTTCTTTATAGTTTAAACTCAAATATAAAATTGAACCTATAGTTTCTGGAATAAATATTATTCTATATTTGTACCTCAGATTTTTTAAACTTTTGAGCCACTTAGCTATAAAAGTCGTTACACAAGGCCCAGAAAGTTCATTGTTAGCCATAGATGGATGACATATATATGTAGAGAGAAATACCTCTTCTTTCTTACTCTCATTTATAATTATCTCTCCATAAGTCAGAGATCCGTCAAAATGTTTTGAGTCTATGAAAACTTCATAGTTTCCATCAATCAGATTATTTTTTTCATTTTCTGTAATGCAAAATCCCCAATTTTTATCATAATATGATGTGACGTATGGAATTGCATTTGGTTGATTAGGTAATGAATAAAGATGCTTTAAGAGTTCATCTTTGTTTATTTTCTTATGAAACGCCATGCTATATCCGACTAAGTGTAAGTTGTTCTCTTTAAAGTCACAAATTTTATCGCCATTGGGCGTTTTTATCCAAGCCTCATTAACATGAAATTCTTTGGGCACTTTCCAATCAAAGGCTATTGTATTTGAGGGCACTTCTTTAATGACAAGTTCGGGTATATGTTCTTTTATTGTCAAAAGAGTCTTTCTATTGCCTTCACCAGTTAAACTTCTGTTAAGTGGCCACAATTCTTTAGCTAAAGTATAAATTTCATTACCAATATTATTTTCCATTACACAATTTTTATATATATAAAAGCGTTTAAAGCAGAATTAATTTACTTATTGAATATTAATATTCAAAAATATTTATAAATCTACAAATTAACGTTTAATTTGTTTCATTTTATTAGCAAGAATTTTGTAATAAGACAAAATATTTATATTTTTTATAAATTAATTAAGGATTATCAATAAATTTTTTTTTGTACTAAAATAATTTGCCTTTTGAGTATTAATTGCCCTAAGATAAGTAAAATCAAAGATGCTTATTAAATGAATTCTAAACTAAAAATAATTTTTTTGACTGGACACCGTAAATCAGGCACATCTCTTACTTTAAATCTCTTTCGAGGGCATCCAGATATCTGTGTATTTCCCACAGATCCATCAATATTTTATGCATACTTTGGAATATTTGATAAAAAAAAAGACTCCATAAAAAATAAAAAAAAAATGTTAGAAAAAATCATAAGGCATAGTTTAAACTCATACTTCCATGAAATACATTCAAAAAAAAAGGCAAAAAAAAAGGTAGATGAATTTATTGATTTATTCATTCCTAATGTAACCGTTGAGTCAATTAATTCTTATTCTTCGATTTTAAAAATACTTGCCAAATCCTGGATGAAATTTAGCAATCAGGAAAAAGCAAAATATTTCCTATTAAAAGAAACCTCTCAAATAATGAATTACAATGAATTTATAAAGAAACCTCTTAATTCACGACAAATAGTTTTTATTAATATTATAAGAAATCCCCTTGATAATTATGCTGCTTTGCATGATGGAATAAAAAGTTACTATGGCAAGAATGGTGAAGATTTCTTAACATTAACTGCAGGGTTCATTTTCAAACTTCAGTCAGATATTAAAAGCCTAGATTTAGTTCCAAAAAAATCTCTTAAAATAATTAAGTATGAAAATCTTATTCAAAATCCAAAATCAGTGATGACTGATATTTGTAATTATTTAAAAATTGATTTCAAAAAAGTGCTTTTGCAACCAAAGACTGATATTAATATAGATTATTATGGCAATAGCTATGACAAAGTAAGAAGTATAGGTCTATCAAAGAGAAATATAAATAATTGGAAAAACAGAATAGACATTGAAACAGCAGCTACTGTAGAATTCTCATTACAAGAAGTTATTAGAAAATTCAATTACAAGCTTCAATTTGATTCAAATTCCTACTCAAGACTTTCATTTGATTTATTAAAAAAGATCAATGAAAAGTTTTTTTATAAGCCCCCAATACATTTCGTTAAAGATTTTTAAGTCAAGATAAATTAATATTTAAATTCTTTTTTTAAAATTTAACTATAGATTTTTATTGTTTCAATATTCTAACTAAATTTTTCAATGTTTTATTTCTATTGTTAGCATATTTTGAAACAAAAAAATTTAGTGTTTTTTGCCTAGCTCCTTCATTCCACCATTCTTCAATATTTTCATATACTTCATTTATTTTTCTTGCTAAAGAGTTTGAGGAAAAATGCAGTATTTCTGCATTGACTAATTCTTTATAATCATTTCTGGTCTCAAAATTTAAATGTTCTAGGTTTTGGAAATATGCAAAAGTTGGAATATTAGCACTTAAAGTTTCTAGAATTCCTGTTGAGTCATAGCAGTGTACAATTGCTCGAGCATTTTTATACAATTTAGATTGATTAGTATAGCCTCTACCTCTATCAATTCTTATATTTGGGTTATACTTTTTCCATTCACTATAATCATCTTTTCTAAATATCTCGGAAGCAGAATGAAGTCTTATTAATATATTTTTTTTTAAATCTTTTTCTATCTTGTCAGTAAGAGAGTAAACCTCTTTTTTTTGCTGATAATATTCGTAAAATTCGTCATAAGTTTGAATCCTAGGTAAATAGTGTATAGTTTGGAAAATAATATCCCTAGAATTGGTGTTTCTTTTAAAATTAATATCCTTAAAAATAAATCCTCTCACATATTTTTTATTTTGATTATTCCATCCCCAAGTAATAAATTTATCTGAAAGTTCTTCCTCTAACGATGGAGATTTGTAGCTATTTCCATAATTATTACCATGCTGGCCAATAATATACTTTATTCCATCGTTTTTTTTTAATGCTGCCCACAGTTTAAATACTTCATCAAAATAAAAATTATTTGCCGTATAGATAAACAGAGGATTTTGTGGCCATTTAATCTTATCAACATAATCTTTTAGAAAATTAAAATCTTCTAAGTAGCATGTGGGGATTAGTTTAAATATTAAGTGAAAAATTATCTCTTCCTCAATATTCATATTTAGTGAGGAAATTCTATCCTCCAGTTTTGATCTTAGTTCTAGATCAACATTTCCAGGAAATTCTAGGTTATGTTTTTGCCATAATTTTGGAAAATTTCCTAGAAGCATGTTTAATATAATTTCATTTTTATAAGTTAAATAACTTGAAATTATGAAAGGATCATTATTATTATAAATTTTTGAAAATAATTTATTAACAATGCCAAAAATTTTAAAGTTTACTTTTTTTTTGGGGTCGTAATAAAATTTTTCCTCTATATCTTCTTTAGTTGAATTATCATTTACAACTTTTTTAGTAAAACAGTTAAAGTTTCTATTATTAAAAATATTTTCATAAATAAAATTGTCAGTTATCGAATTGTCATAATTAAGTTGGCTATTAAATGCTGTTTTTTGAATAACTAACGAATTATTATATTTTATCAAACTTACTTCATCAATTTTATGCTCTTCAATTGCTTTTAATAATACTGAAAGTCGATTTAAAGTAACTGTAATAAAAGTTCTTAACCAGTGACCAATGATTATTTTCCAAATATTTACTGGTAGGTTTAGATCATGTGTTTCGTTTAAAATCTTCGGAAGAAAACCTAAAATTTTTTTTTCATGAATTTTTACTTTTTCAAAGTCTCTGATTTTGTTTTCTATTAATAATCCATATGGTTTAACAATCTGGTATTCATGATCATTATATGATTTATTATTAATACACCATTTACCTAAAAGTAATTTCTTTCCAACAATGTTGTGTGATCTCTTATCGTCAGAAACAAGAAGCGTTAGTTTTTTCATTGATGTTAAGTTATAAATCCAAGAAAAATTTTACTCAGAATTCCATCAGTGTTTCGAGGATTTTCGCCACAAAAATCACACTCCTTACAAAGTTTATTTTTGCTTCTATTTCCATCTAATAATTCAGTTCTTAAATTATGAAAAAAATCAGAGTTCCAAATTTCATATAAATCGTTGTCTTTACAATTTAAATTTACGTTATCAAAGTAAAAGTCGGCGCAACATTGTGCTACTCTACCATCAGCTGTTATATTTAATTGCCAAAAAGGATATGAACAAAAACCGTCATAAGTATAATCACTTGACTGGGTATTTGGCGCGGAACCCCCACGCGTTGTGAGAATTTCATTAACTTGCCTTAATATTTTATGGTACTTAATTATATTATTTTTATACTTAAATGTATTTTGAGCTTTAACATCATGTTTATTCAATAAGGGTTTTATTATTTCATTTTCAAATAAAAAAATACCTTTAGGAATTTTTGAATCAATGCTTGATTGATATACATTCACTTCTATTTCATTTATCCCATTTTCGAGAAGCATAAGACCATTTTTTGCATTTAATTTTAAACCGTTTGTAAGTATTTTTAGGGATGCATGTGGTAATGCATCCCTAGCAATTTTTACGAAATGATCGAGATTTTTAACCAATAAAGGTTCATTATTGACATAAAAACCAACAGTTCCGTCGAAATTTTTCTCAGCCAACTCATTTATAATTTTACTATATAATTCTAGAGACATTGTTTCATCTTCTCTATTATCAGTAAAAATAGAGGCCATACAAAAAGTGCATTGACTATTACACCTTGTCCTTAATTCAAAATAAACAGCTTTAAAATCGCTATTGCTATACTTATCTAATTTGACAAATTTTTTGAAAATAAAAAATCTCTGTTTTGCTGAAATAAAATAATAAATTTTCCTAAACAAGGATTTAAATAAATTGATAAAATTAACAAAATGATTTGGTTTTAGTTTATTTACAAACTCAACATTATCAATCTCAATTATTCCATAAAATAATCTCTTAAGACGGTCAAACATCAGTTTTATTTTTCAATTCCCCTGCTTAAATTTATTAACGTATACATTACAAAAACAAAAACTATCTCTAAAGTAATAACAAAAAATATTAAAGTTCTAAACAATATTAATTCACTCACGGAAAATCCTACTGTTGTAAAATAACCAATTAATAGAACTGCAATGTCAAATATTCCTACTCCAAAGAATAATCTTATAGGTATTGCTTGAGTTAATATATATATTAACACTATTAAAAAAAGCTCAAAGTCAATCGCCTTATCTGAAGCTCCAAATATAACTCCACATGCATACAAAATTTGCAGAAATGCTATTAAAAATGTGGTTGACCAAAATTTGCTACTTGATACAAAGCTCCGAGCTATATAAGAGCTATCGCTAAAAAAAACTCTGATTTTTAGAGGTAACTTGTTATTTGGGAATTTACTCACCAAAGCTTTTATAATTTCAATGATATTGACAATTATTATTTTACGTCTGTTAAAGGCAAGGATTGCAATTATAACACCCACAAATAAAATAGATAAACCCAGAAAGATATTTTGTCTTCCACTTGAGTAAATTGCTAAAATGATAAAGAAAATAAAAAAATATATTAAGTAATCACTTAATCTCGTAACAATAATAGTTGAAGCAGATGACCCCCATCCATCTTTTCCAATTAATTTTTTTAGAACAAATACGGACATTATTTCCTCGAGTCTAAAAGGTAGCAACCAGGCAAAAAATTTAATTGATGAGAAATATAAAAAGATATTTGAGTAAAAAGTTTTAATAATATGTTTCACCCTGTATGATCTTAAGTATGATATTATTAAATTAATAATTAATAATAATAGTATCAAGGGCCAATAGTTGTATACTAGTTGCTCGGTTTGTGTTATGTAACTGTTCAATATAGTTTTCAAAATCAACAATTTTTTTTGATTACTTTATTTGAAAAATTTTTTTCAATTTTATAAATAATGTTAAAAATACTTTTCATAATTCCTAAACTAAATGAAAATAATACTGGTGCAAGTAAAAGAGCTATAAATTTAGCACAAGAATTATCTAAATTTTATTTTGTAAGAGTCATCTCAAAAAAAAAAATATTGGAATATAAAAACTATAAAATCACTAAGGATATTAACTCATCACTAATTACTAATATATATTACGCATCTTTCTTTAAATACTCGGCCTGGTTTTGTGATGATATACGTTGGTCTCTATTTCCAAAAAAAAAACTTATATTTACACTCCATGATATGAAAGAGTTCACTAAGCATAATAGAAAAGGTTTATTAAAAAAAATTCTTTTAAGACTCATTATAGTAAAATCTAGACATTTTATAACAGTGTCAGAGAATCAAAAAAAAATAATTTTTAATATATTGGGAAAACTTAGCAAAGTGGTCCTAAATTCTGTTTCTAAAGAATGGCATAAACAAAGTAGATTAGACTTTGATAAAATTAAAACAAAATATAATTTACAAGACAAATACGTAGTATATGTAAGCAATTTTACTAAACATAAAAATCATTTATCTCTTTTAAATCAGGTAAAAATTAAAAAAAAATATACTTTACTTTTGATAGGTACACCAATAGATAAAAATGGAAAAAAAATTTTAAATATTCTTAAGAAAGATTTTAATGTCATTATTTTAGAAAATATTGGGGAAAATGAATTAATTAGTATTGTTGATAATTGTGTATTCAGTATTTTCCCATCTCACTATGAAGGATTTGGAATGCCAATTCTTGAGACGATCGCAAGGGGTAAAAATATTTTGGTTAATAATCAACTTGAACTTGATCATTTTAAAAATTCTGAAAGAGTAAAATTTGTCTCATTTGATAAAATAATTAATGATGAGGATATTTTATGGGCTGAAACTTATCATAATCAGATTAATGGATGTATATCTACCAAAGATTGGTCAGACTCTGCCGCTTCATTAAGAAAATATATAAATGCATAGCTTTCTTAAATTACATGAAAGCCAGCTAGGGTTTGCATCTTTATTGTTATATCTTTTACCAGCGATTTTAATAACAGGACCATTTCTGAGTGATATTTTTTTAATAACAATATCTTTACTTATATTAGTGCAAATAATTAAAAGCAAACGTTATCAATATTTAAATAATATCTTTATAAAAATTTTTGCAATTTATTATTGTTACCTTGTTTTAAGATCAATATTCTCAATTGATCCATTATTCTCTCTTGAAAGTAGTCTATTTTATTTTAGATACGCAATGTTTACTATAGCTATAATCTATATAGTACATCATCAAGAAAAATTTATTGAATATTTTCTTGTATTTCTTTTAACAACAATTTCTATTTTAATTATAGACTCTTACATTCAATATTTTTTTGATTACAACACTTTTGGCTGGCAGTACAATGGTCAGAGAATTACAAGTTTTTTTGGTGATGAAGCAGTTCTTGGACAATACTTACTTAGAATTATGCCTCTGTATTTTGGAGTCTTAGCCATGTCATCAAATTATTCAAGACGAGGCGTAGGAATTGCTTTACTGATGTTTTTTCTAACAGATATTCTAATTTATTTATCGGGAGGAAGAACAGTTTTCTTTCTCCTATCTTTGATGACATTTTTAGTAATTTTGCTAATTGGAAAATTTAAGTTAGAGAGATTAGTGGTATTTATACTTTCAATAATAAGTATTGCTGCCATAACTTTTTTTTCACCGGATATTAAAAATAGAATGTTAGATAGAACCATTCAACAAATTGGCATAGGAACAGATAATATTAATATTGTTTCACCCCACCACCAGCTAATATATGACACTTCAATTAAAATGATTAAAGAAAACCCCGTAATAGGACACGGACCAAAATTATTCAGAATTTTATGCGACAAGAAGGAATATTCATCAAATCAACAATTGAGAATTTCTGATCAACATACTATTATCAATGGTTGCTCTACTCATCCTCATAACACTTATTTACAGCTAATGGTTGAAACTGGAATCGTGGGAACTGTTCCAGTCGTATTTTTATTTCTGTATTTAATTTATTTAGTAATTCGGCAAATATTTTCTTTTTTGAGGTTAAGTGGTAAATATTTTTTAAATGATAATTCAGTTATATTTTTGGTTATTATCATAATTAATCTTTGGCCGTTTGTACCTTCAATGAACTTCTTTAACAATTGGATTAATATATTATATTTTTTACCACTTGGACTACTTCTCTCGTCGCAAGAAATATTTAAAATTAACAAAAAATAATGAAAGACAGTATTGATAAACTTTCCAGAAGTTCAAAAGTTCTAATTTTGGCAATAGTTGATTATATTATTGCTATTATATCTCTTTATCTTGTTTCATATATTTTAGAAAAAAATTCCAATTTAGTTTTCTTTTTGAAAGATAGTTACTTAATAATCTTTCTAATGCTATTTGTAGTTATTATTTCTTCTAACATTACAAAGGTAAGTTCAACTGCAATTAGAAATCTATATTTTACTGACGCCATAAAATTTTTATCCTATTCAATACTAGTAGGCTGTATTACTTATATTTTAAGTTTTTTTATAGTTATTAATTTTACTCTAATAATATTTTTTTATTATGTATCATCCTTACTTCTGGGCATGATTCTGACCCGTTTATTAATTTATTATGTTATTACTATTTCAGATAATATTAAAATTGATAATTATAAATCAAGTAAACCTAAAATCGCTATTTTTGGCGCTGGAGCCGCTGGCCGAAATGTTATTAATTTGCTTCACGAAAAGGAGTATAATATTCTCGCTTTAATTGATGACGGCGCTGGTTTTACTGATACATATATTTCTGGAATAAAAATTTTCTCAAGAAATTCTTTTAAGAAAAATTTTTTAAATATTAAACCTGATGAAATATGGGTTGTAATCCCCTCAGCTACTAATAATGAAGTCAATAGTATTATTGAATATTTGACTCAATTCGGAGTTAAAATTAAAAAAATACCCTCGTTAAATGAGTTATTACTAAGCGGTAAATCTATATTTAACCCAGTTGAGATCAACCCTATTGATGTATTGGGAAGAAAAAAAGTTGATATTGATAAACAACTTTTCAAAAGTCAATACAATAACAAGTCAATATTAATTTCAGGCGCCGGGGGCTCAATAGGTTCTGAAATTGCCAAACAACTTTTAACCGTGCAACCAAAGAAACTTATCTTTTTAGATATCAGTGAATATTCACTTTATAAACTTGAGAAAGATATTGAAAATAAAATAGCAAATGCAGTTATCACCAAATATTTTTTATGTTCAATTTTAGATAAGAAATTATTAGGCAATATAATTAAAGAAGAGAATATTCAAGTCATAATTCACGCTGCAGCTTATAAACACGTTCCTATAATCGAAGAAAATATAGTGGCAGGTTTTAGAAATAATGTTATTGGAACTATAAATATTGCTGATGAAGCAATTTTAAATAATGTAGAAAGGTTTATATTTGTTTCAACTGATAAGGCTGTAAGGCCTACAAGTATTATGGGGGCCACAAAAAGAATGGCAGAACTTGTTATTCAACATAAGTTAAGTGAAATCAATAGAATGGAAACTGCAATTGTAAGATTCGGAAATGTATTAGGATCTTCAGGATCTGTAATACCTCTATTCAAAAAACAAATAAAAAATGGAGGTCCAATCACGTTAACTGACCCAGGAATGACTAGATATTTCATGGTAATAGAGGAAGCTGCCCAATTAGTTCTCCTTGCAGGGAGCTTTGGCGGTAAAGGTGAGGTTTACTTACTTGATATGGGAGAGCAAGTAAAAATAGTTGATCTAATAAAAAATATGCTAAAATTAGAGGGACTTAAATTAAAAGATGGTCAAAACTTAGATGGTGATATTGAGATTAAAGTAATAAATAAACGCAGAGGTGAAAAGTTGTTCGAAGAACTTTTGATAAATAAAGATGATAAACACACTTCTCATCCAAAGGTTAAAGTTGCGAATGAAAAAATCAATAATAAAGAGAAAATGCATAGTTTTATAAATTCTAGCTTTTCAGAAAATAATCTAACACACAATAAAGTAGTTAGAATACTAGAAGATTATATAAGTGAGTTTCAATATAAAGACTAATGAAAAATATTCTTGTTACAGGTTCATCAGGATTTATTGGTTCAGCATTATGTATAGAATTAATTAAGCAAGGTGAATACGTTATTGGTGTCGATAATCACAATAAATTTTATGATGTTTCTCTTAAAGAAGACAGGCTGCAAAGACATATACATAATAATCAATTCAAGAATTATATATTAGATATTAAAAATTTTAAAGATATTGAAAATGTATTTAAAGAAAACAGAATTGATATAGTTGTGAATTTAGCAGCGCAGGCTGGCGTTGAGTATTCGACTGAGAAACCTTTTGAGTATATTGATTCAAATATTGTAGGCTTTATGAATATTCTGGAGTGCTGTAAACAATATGAAATTAAACATTTAGTTTATGCTTCATCTAGTTCGGTTTATGGTCTAAATAATAATACTCCTTATTCAGAGTACAATTCAGCTGATCATCCTGTAAGCCTGTATGCAGCTACAAAAAAATGTAACGAGCTATTAGCTCACTACTATAGTCATATGTTTAATTTGCCATGCACTGGACTTCGGTTTTTTACAGTCTATGGACCTTGGGACAGACCAGATATGGCCCTTCAAAAATTTACAAAAAAAATATTAAATGATGAAACAATTCAATTATATAATTTTGGAAAACACGTAAGGGATTTCACTTATATTGATGATATAGTTGATGGAATATTTAAGATAATAAAAAGTCCACCACTTAATTTTAAAGATTGGGACAAAAATAATCCCCAGCTTTCTTCAAGTTCTGCACCATGGGAGATTTATAACATTGGGAATAATTCACCAGTTGAGCTTGAGACATATGTTTCTTTACTTGAGAAAGAATTAGGTATAATTGCTAAAAAAGAATATAAACCAATGAAAGCCTTTGACATGGAAATTACAAGTTCTGATAACTCAAAAATAAAACAAGATTTTAATTTTATTCCAAAAACAAAAGTCGAGCAGGGCATTAAAGAATTTGTTAAATGGTATTTAAGTTATTATCAATAAATATAATGATTCCCTACAGCAGACAAACTATTGATGCATCTGATAATAAAGAGGTTGTTAAGGTGCTGAAATCAGCAACATACAATTTACGCCCTATTAAGTTAGAAGAAAAATTTAAAAATTATACATACCATCAAAGAAGTAATCATATAGAGAATCTTTATAGAAAATTGTATTTATGAAAAAAGACTCGAACATGATTACCAAAGTATTTTATATACTTGGAAGCAATGTGAAGTATGTTCCTGTGCTTATTTTACTATTCTTATTTTCTTCGCTTTTAGATGTGATAGGTATTGGTTTAATTGCTCCATACATTTCACTTTTACTGGATCCAAAACTATTTTTAAATCAAGAAATTTTTATTAATGCATATATTTTTTTGTTTGGTACAGAATTAAATCATATCAAGATGATATCTAATGTTGGTTACTTGTTATTGTTTGTTTTTATAATAAAAACAATATTTTCTATATTTGTAAATTATATGATACTTAGATTTTGCTTTTCAATAGAATATCAACTTAAATCAAAACTCATAAGTTTCTATCAGGAGATGAGTTTTAAAAGTTACTTATCAAAGAATTCATCGTATTTTATGAATAATATTCAAATTGTTGCAAACAAATTTTCAATAGGAGTTTTGCAGTCTATTTTTAGAGTTATTAGTGAAGCAATAATTATAATTGTTATTTTGTTATTTTTGGGGTTCAATAATTTTGAGATTGTTATTATTGCTACGTCAATATTTATATTATCAATATTTCTTTATGATTTTTTATTTAAGAAAAAAATTAGGAAATATGGTGAAGAAGTAAATTCATTTCAAAGAAAAATTATTAAAAATGTTGAGGAGGCATTACAGGGCTTCTTAGAAATTAGGATTCTTGCTAAAGAAAAGTATTTCAATGAATCACTTAAGCGTAATGCAAATATCCACTCAAAGTTTAACCTAAAGGCAACAAATTTAACTTTAATACCCAGATATTTAATTGAATTACTCTTAATCATTGTGATTGTCAGTGTTATTCAGTTTTTTATTTTTAATGAACAAAGTTTGGTAGATGTAATACCAATGTTATCGATGTTTGCTGTTGCATCAATAAGGGTTATTCCATCGATGAACAGGGTGTCTTCAAGTTTGACTCAGATAAGATTTGGTAAAAATTTTGTAGACCTACTTTATAATGATTTTACACAATTTAGAAAAAAGCAGGGAATAAATAAGCCAGTTATAGATAGTCATGAGTCTACTTTTCAATCTTTAGTATTAGAGAATTGTAATTTTAGCTATAACAAAGACAGATTAGTGCTAAGGAATATTAATATCGAAATTAATAAAGGTGACTTTATTGGTATAATTGGTGATTCCGGTTCAGGTAAAACAACGCTAGTAAATCTTTTATTGGGTCTTCTTGAACCAGATACTGGTAATATTTTCCTAAACAAAAAAAATATTACTGCCAAATATAAAGAATTATCAACTTTAGTTGCTTACTTGCCACAAGATGTGTTTTTGTTGGACGATACAATTGCTAAAAATATAGCTCTCGGTCAGTCAGAACATGAAGTTGATAAAGAAAGAATTATTAAATCTATTAAACAAGCTAGACTTGATGAATTTATAAGTGAGTTACCTCTAGGCGTAGAGACCAGAATAGGCCAAAGAGGTATTCAAATATCTGGAGGGCAAAGACAGAGACTGTCGCTAGCTAGGGCAATGTATTATGATAGATCAGTTTTAATTCTTGACGAATCTACAAATTCTCTAGACTACAATACTGAAGTTCAAATTTTAAATCAGATTTATTCATTGAAAGGATCGAAAACTGTGATAATGATATCTCATAAATTAGATAGTTTAGGCTCTTGCAATAAAATTTTTCAAGTTAAAGACAATACAATTATATCAAACTAATCGCAAATCTTTATAAAATGAAATCTAATATACATATATTAATTTTTTATGTTTGAAAATTCTACAATACTCATTACAGGTGGAACGGGATCTTTTGGCAGAGCATTTACCTCAATGACTTTCTCGAGATACAATCCAAGAAAAATTATAATTTTCTCTAGAGATGAAATGAAACAATGGGATATGCAGCAAGATTATATAAATGAAGATAGAATTCGTTTTTTGTTGGGTGATGTGAGAGATAAAGAGCGAGTAGATAGGGCAATGAAAGATGTTGATTATGTAATTCATGCTGCAGCAAATAAGATTGTACCTTTGGCAGAAAAAGACCCATTCGAATGTATAAAAACTAATATTGATGGAGCTAAAAATATAATTGATGCAGCTATTGATAATCAAGTTAAGAGAATAGTTGCACTATCAACTGACAAAGCATCAAGTCCAGCAAATTTGTATGGTGCTACAAAAATGGTATCAGATAATTTATTTATAAATGCAAATAGATATGTAGGAAAGCAAGACTCATTATTCTCAGTAGTAAGATATGGAAATGTAATGGGCTCAAGAGGCTCTATTATTCCATTATTTTTTAAATTATCTCAGAATGAAAAAAATTGCTTGCCAATCACAGATACACAAATGACAAGATTTATGATAACTCTTGAACAAGGGGTAGAGTTTGTTTGGCAGAGCATAGCCAGTATGAACGGTGGTGAAGTGTTTATTAAAAAATTGCCATCTATGAATATCTTAGAGATTGCAAAAGTGATTGCACCAAATCTAAAGCATAAAATTATTGGTATTAGACCTGGTGAAAAAATACATGAACAAATGATAAGTGCTGAAGATAGCTTTAGTACTTATGAAGAAAATGATCGATATATTATAATGCCATCATTTAAAAAAAACTTTCCTATAAAGGCTAAAAAAATTGAAGAAGGTTTTAGTTATGCTTCAAATACTAATGATCAATGGATGACAAAAAAAGAACTTTCAGAGTGGTTTGATCAGAATAAAAGTAGACTTCAATATATATAACAATAAATCAATAGCTTATTTTTTTAAGATATAATAATGATAAGCAGGTTCATAGCCAGCTGGGACTTCGATAGCTTTACAGCTCGATTTGTGAGCTGGATCAATAATTTTTTTATTTATTATTCGTCTGAAAATTTTTCCGATTAACTTATATATATAACCGTATTTTGAAGACATCTTTTTTTCAATCCAGAAGCTTTTAATAAATGCCTTATATTCTTGTATGTCTTTATCGTTATCTGATTCAATATTATGTTGACCAAGATAATTCATGATTTTCCATTCTGATAATTTTATGAATTGTTCTACTTCAACTCTTGAGTATTCATCTACATGATATGGATTTTCAGGAATTATACTTGATTTAAAGATTTTTCCATTAGGCGTTGATAGAAATAAAATGCAGTCTTTCTTTGCGCAATCATATAAAATTTTAAGAAATTTTTCAGGATCTTGAACATGCTCTGGAAAATAATCATAGCTGATGGAAGAATTGATGATTACGAAAATGCACTTATAAGAAAACTATCAGGACTTCTTTATATCGACGACTTTAAAGTTGGTGAAATCAAAAAAAGACTTACAGGCTAATCTTCTATGACATACTTAGTAAATGAAAAATGCATTAAATGTAAATACACAGATTGTGTAGAAGTTTGCCCAGTTGATTGTTTCTATGAAGGTGAAAACATGCTAGTAATCAATCCTGAAGAATGTATTGACTGCGGAGTTTGTGAGCCAGAATGTCCAGTGGATGCAATAATCACTGATATAGATGATAAAGATGGAAAATGGTTAAAAATTAATACAGAGTTCGCGGATTTATGGCCAAATATTACTTTAAAAAAAGATCCGCCAGAAGATGCGGAAAAATATGAAGGTGAAAACGATAAATATAATAAATTTTTTTCAAAAAAACCTGGGGGTAATTCAATTATATGAAAAAAAGTAAGATACCTATAAAAAAGAAAAAAAAGGTTATTAAGAAAGTTCTTAAGAAAAAGAAAGTTGTTAAGAAAGTTCTTAAGAAAAAGAAGGTAATAAAAAAATCTGTCAAAAAAAAGAAGTCTGCTATCAAAAGAAAGGTAGAAGTAAAAAAAACAGTGAAAAAGTTTGTTGCACCAAAGATGCCGCAGCAATTACAGCAATATTTTTTTTTGTCATATTATGCTTATCTTATTGATAATATTTTTTATTGTGATTTGTTAATTGAATATTTTTTTTTGACTTTAAAAAATCGATTAGGCGCGTATCTTTTTTTGAGTAACCTAAAAAAAGGATTTTAATCATTCCAACACTATAAATTGTAAATTAGGTTAGTAAAGTGACAATTCCTTCATGTTTAGTAGACCTGGCAACGTCCTACTCTCCCATGCCTTAAGACAAAGTACCATCGGCGCTGGAGCCCTTAACTTTCGAGTTCGAAATGGGATCGCGTGTAACCTCTCCGCTATAACCACCAGGTCAACAAAACATGAAGTCAATACCAATTAACAATTTATTAATCATTCTATCTTTGTGTTACTTGTTTATACTAGTTCGTTTCTAGTACATAGAAAATCAAGCCGATCGAGTTATTAGTATCAGTTAGCTTCATGCATTGCTGCACTTCCACACCTGACCTATCAACGTGGTGGTCTACCACGACTCTCATGGAAGAATTCGTTTCGAGGGAGGCTTCCCGCTTAGATGCTTTCAGCGGTTATCCCGTCCGTACTTGGCTACCCAGCGATGCCGATGGCACGACAACTGGTACACCATTGGTACGTTCACTCCGGTCCTCTCGTACTAGGAGTAACTCCTCTCAATTCTTCAACACCCACGGCAGATAGGGACCGAACTGTCTCACGACGTTCTAAACCCAGCTCGCGTACCACTTTAATCGGCGAACAGCCGAACCCTTGGGACCTGCTCCAGCCCCAGGATGTGATGAGCCGACATCGAGGTGCCAAACACCGCCGTCGATATGAACTCTTGGGCGGTATCAGCCTGTTATCCCCGGCGTACCTTTTATCCGTTGAGCGATGGCCCTTCCACTCAGAACCACCGGATCACTATGACCGTCTTTCGACTCTGCTCGACTTGTCAGTCTCGCAGTCAGGCAGGCTTATGCCATTGCACTCAGCAGCTGATTTCCGACCAGCTTGAGCCTACCTTCGCACGCCTCCGTTACTTTTTGGGAGGCGACCGCCCCAGTCAAACTACCCACCATACACTGTCTTGGATCCAGATAATGGATCTCAGTTAGATGTCAAAAATTACAAGAGTGGTATTTCAAGGATGACTCCATGAAAGCTGGCGCCTTCACTTCAAAGTCTACCACCTATCCTACACATGCAATTTCTAACACCAATGTAAAGCTATAGTAAAGGTGCACGGGGTCTTTCCGTCTAACCGCGGGTACTCCGCATCTTCACGGAGAATTCAATTTCGCTGAGTCTACGCTGGAGACAGCGGGGAAATCATTACGCCATTCGTGCAGGTCGGAACTTACCCGACAAGGAATTTCGCTACCTTAGGACCGTTATAGTTACGGCCGCCGTTCACCGGGACTTCAGGTTGTAGCTTGCACCACTCACTTTAATCTTCCGGCACCGGGCAGGCGTCAGACCCTATACTTCGCCTTACGGCTTTGCAGAGTCCTGTGTTTTTAATAAACAGTTGCTACCCCCATTTCTGTGCCACCTACATCTGGTTGCCCAAACGTAGGTCCTCCTTCTTCCGAAGTTACAGAGGCAATTTGCCGAGTTCCTTCAGCATAGTTCTCTCAAGCGCCTTGGTATCTTCTACCTATCCACCTGTGTCGGTTTCGGGTACGGTCCACGATGAGGCTATTTCCTGGAACAACTTCACTGCCTATCCAATCCATATAAGGATAGACAATTTACATCATCCGTCACATCTCATCTGGTCAAGGAATATTAACCTTGTTCCCATCGACTACGACTTTCGTCCTCGCCTTAGGAGCCGACTCAACCTGCGCGGATTAGCCTTGCGCAGGAACCCTTGGATTTTCGGCGACAGAGTTTCTCACTCTGTTTGTCGCTACTCATGTCAGCATTCTCACTTCCGATATCTCCAGGAGCTCTCACGAGTCTCCCTTCAACAACGTACGGAACGCTCCGCTACCACACAATAAATTGTGTCCAAAGCTTCGGTGTATTGTTTAGCCCCGTTACATCTTCGGCGCCGGACAACTTATTTAGACCAGTGAGCTGTTACGCTTTCTTTAAAGGATGGCTGCTTCTAAGCCAACCTCCTGGCTGTTTTGGTCGTCCGACATCCTTTCCCACTTAACAATAACTTGGGGACCTTAGCTGTTGGTCTGGACTGTTTTCCTTTCGACTACGGACCTTAGCACCCGTAGTCTGTCTGCCATACATTACTCATCGGTATTTGGAGTTTGGTTGGACTTAGTAAGGATCTCTCCCCCCTTGCCCATCCAGTGCTCTACCCCCGATGGTATTCATATGACGCACTACCTAAATAGTTTTCGCGGAGAACCAGCTATATCCGAGTTTGATTGGCCTTTCACCCCTAACCACAAGTCATCCAAAGACTTTTCAACGTCAACTGGTTCGGTCCTCCAATAAGTGTTACCTTATCTTCAACCTGCTCATGGCTAGATCACTCGGTTTCGGGTTTAATCCAAAGTACTGTCGCCCTATTAAGACTCGCTTTCGCTACGCCTACACCTTACGGCTTAAGCTTGCACTTCAAACTAACTCGCTGACCCATTATACAAAAGGTACGCGGTCACCCTTACGGGCTTCCACAGCTTGTAAGCATTCAATTTCAGGATCTATTTCACTCCCCTCGTCGGGGTTCTTTTCACCTTTCCCTCACGGTACTAGTTCACTATCGGTCACACAAGAGTACTTAGGCTTGGAGGGTGGTCCCCCCATATTCAGACAAGATTTCACGTGTCCCGTCTTACTCGAGAACATTAACTGTCGTTACCCATACGAGACTATCACTCTCTATGGTTTACCTTTCCAGGTAATTCTGGTTGTACAATTAATGCTACTGGCCTAGTCCGCTTTCGCTCGCCACTACTTACGGAGTATCGGTTGATATCCTTTCCTCCAGTTACTTAGATGTTTCAGTTCACTGGGTTCGCTTTACTAACCTATGTATTCAGCTAGCAATAACTCAAAAGAGTTGGGTTTCCCCATTCGGAAATCTTCGGATCAAAGTGTGTTCGTCACTCCCCGAAGCTTATCGCAACGTACTACGTCCTTCATCGCCTTTGTGTGCCAAGGCATCCATCAAATGCTCTTAAACGCTTGATTATTCTATGTACAAAAAACAAACTTATATGTCTTTTGCAATACTTAGATATTTTGAATTCTCAATAAAAATTTTATTAATTTAGTATTGATGTCACTTCACGATGTAAATGGAAAAGCTTAAAACTTTGGTGGAGCTGACCGGGATCGAACCGGTGACCCCCTGCTTGCAAAGCAGGTGCTCTCCCAGCTGAGCTACAGCCCCAAGAGAAACCACGTCATGGTGGGCCTGGGTAGACTCGAACTACCGACCTCACCCTTATCAGGGGTGCGCTCTAACCAGACTGAGCTACAAGCCCAAACGTAGGCTTAATAGTTTTAAACAAAGAAAGAGAAACGAGGACGGTAAGCCACATATAATTACTAAGTTAAAAATTTTTTAAATTCAAAAGAACTCAAAAAATGACTCTTAGAAAGGAGGTGATCCAACCGCAGGTTCCCCTACGGTTACCTTGTTACGACTTCACCCCAGTCGCTAATCTTACCGTGGTTGGCTGCCTCCTTACGGTTAGCGAACCAGCTTCAGGTAAAACCAACTCCCATGGTGTGACGGGCGGTGTGTACAAGACCCGGGAACGTATTCACCGTAGCGCGCTGATCTACGATTACTAGCGATTCCAACTTCATGCACTCGAGTTGCAGAGTGCAATCCGAACTGAGGTAACTTTTAGAGATTTGCTCCAGATCGCTCCTTCGCTGCCTTTTGTAGTTACCATTGTATCACGTGTGTAGCCCGGCCCGTAAGGGCCATGAGGACTTGACGTCATCCCCACCTTCCTCCGGCTTATCACCGGCAGTTCCTTCAAAGTTCCCACCATAACGTGCTGGCAATTGAAGGTAAGGGTTGCGCTCGTTGCGGGACTTAACCCAACATCTCACGACACGAGCTGACGACAGCCATGCAGCACCTGTATCCAATCCACCCGAAGTGAAAGACTTAATCTCTTAAGTCTGCGATTGGTATGTCAAGAGCCGGTAAGGTTCTTCGCGTATCTTCGAATTAAACCACATGATCCACCGCTTGTGCGGGTCCCCGTCAATTCATTTGAGTTTTAGCCTTGCGGCCGTACTTCCCAGGCGGAGTGCTTAACGCGTTAACTGCGATACTGGAAATTTAAATTCCCAACATCTAGCACTCATCGTTTACTGCATGGACTACCAGGGTATCTAATCCTGTTCGCTACCCATGCTTTCGAACCTCAGCGTCAGTATTGGCCCAGAGAGTCGCCTTCGCCACTGGTGTTCCTCCTAATATCTACGAATTTCACCTCTACACTAGGAATTCCACTCTCCTCTACCAAACTCAAGAAATGTAGTTTTGAAGGCAGTTCCAGAGTTAAGCTCTGGGATTTCACCTCCAACTTACAAATCCGCCTACGCTCGCTTTACGCCCAGTAATTCCGAATAACGCTAGATCCCTCCGTATTACCGCGGCTGCTGGCACGGAGTTAGCCGGATCTTCTTCTTCAGGTACCGTCATTATCTTCCCTGACGAAAGAGTTTTACAACCCGAAGGCCTTCATCACTCACGCGGCATCGCTGGATCAGGGTTGCCCCCATTGTCCAATATTCCCCACTGCTGCCTCCCGTAGGAGTCTGGGCCGTGTCTCAGTCCCAGTGTGGCTGATCATCCTCTCAGACCAGCTATAGATCGTAGTCTTGGTGAGCCATTACCTCACCAACAAACTAATCTAACGCGGGCCCATCCAATAGCGCATAAAGCTTTTCCCCGGAGGGTGTATAAAGTATTAGCTTAAGTTTCCTCAAGTTATTCTCTACTACTGGGCAGGTTCCCACGCGTTACTCACCCGTCTGCCACTAGATCCGAAGATCCCGTTCGACTTGCATGTGTTAAGCGTGCCGCCAGCGTTCATTCTGAGCCATGATCAAACTCTCAAGTTTAAACACGACGCACACAAACTTATTGGCGGAGTTACATAATCTAAATTATGTAATCCAAATAAAACGTGTACGATTATTCTGTACTGCGGAATTACCGCCCACGTTTCTCTTTCAATTTACTTTTCCAATAGCATAATCGCGCAGGCAGGTACTACTTCTCCATTGGAAAAATAAAAAATGCCGAATCGATTATATTAAGACTAAAATAGTCATATGCCGCAGGTTCAGAGCATCACCGAACAAGGGTGAACGTTTTTTATTGTATTGAGCCAAAAAGTCAAGCATCAAACATAAAATTAGGCAGAAAATAAGCACTTTTCACTCATATTTAATACCCAATAATATCAATGGGATAGAGGGAATAAAATTATTTTGCCTCTTAAGATTAATAATAGTGATGTCATAAAATATAAATTCTTTATATGAAGAGTTGAAAATGTATCTATTAAACAAAAAAATCTTGGTTTTTATTACTGGTCTGATTCTGATTATCTTGATCGCCTATTATTTATCAATATCTTTTAGCGGCAAAAATGATATTCAAATACCAAAAGAAACGGTTCAAATTAAAAAAAACTCTAACGAAAAACAAGATGATCTTAGCTTATTCTTTTCATTTCTTGAGTACTATGAACTCGAAGAGGGCGACACATTTATAAGCACTCTCAAAAAAACTAACCTTAATAACAGAGAAATCGATCAATTAATTATAGCTGTAAAAGATGTAATGGAGATAAACCGATTAAAAATCGGAACACGCATTGAGATAATATCTGATCTTATAAAAGAAGATAGAATTGTTAAAGAAATTATAATTTATCCTGATAGTGAAGAAAAAATATCAGTCTTTAGAATGGATGATAAATTTACAGTGCGTAAAGATATAAAAACACTCTACTCAGAACTCGTATTCCATGAAATTGAAATAGATAAAAGTATCTACTCATCACTTAAAAAAATTAACGTACCAGACAATATAATTATGTCGTTTGTGCAACTTTTTAGTTTTGATATTGATTTTCAAAGAGACATCAGAAACAAAAATAAAATAAATATTTTATTTGAACAATTTAAAGATAACAATGGAGAGTTAATCAAAACAGGTTCCATTTATTTTGCAGAAATCATTCTAAAGAATGATAGTTATGAACTTTATAAATTCGAAGATAATAATTATGTTGAATATTTTAACAGCGACGGCAAAAGTGCAACAAAAGCTCTGATGAAAACTCCAATAAATGGCGCAAGATTGTCATCAGCTTACGGTATGAGAAAACACCCAATCCTGGGATATAATAAAAAGCACATGGGCGTTGACTTTGCTGCCCCTATAGGTACTCCAATCATGGCTGCTGGAACAGGGCACATTGAATATGTTGGCACCAACGGTGGTGCTGGAAAATATATTCGAATAAAACACTTGAATGGCTATAAAACCAGTTATTCTCATCTCAGTAATTATGCTTCTGGAATGCAAAAAAATGTTCGAGTCAAACAAGGTCAAACTATCGGTTATGTAGGAAGTACAGGATTATCAACAGGACCACATCTTCATTATGAGGTTATATTTAATGGTGAAAAAATTAATCCCATGAAAATGAAACTTCCATCAGGTAAAAAATTAAAAGGGATGAATTTGAGTAACTTTCTCAGCGAAAGAGACAGGATAAATAATGAGATTTCAGATTTTAGGAATTAGCTTCTTCTATAGCTTTAGCAGGATCTAAAGTTTCTACATGCACAGTTTTCTCATCTGTAGACTCAGTTTTTGAAGCTTTTGACTCACCGTTGCCATTATTTCTATCTTGACGGTCATTTATTAGACGGCTGTAATGCTCGGCATGCTGTAAATAATTTTCAGCACCTACATGATCTCCTGAAGCTGCTGCATCTTTTGCTAGGACTTTATACTTTTCAAGCACTGTAGATAGATTACCCCGTACGCGAGTAGAGCTATTACCATTAACAAAACTATCACCTGAATGTCTATTATTTGACCTTTTAAAAGGTCTAGTTCTTCTATTTTTCACTTTGAAAGTTAATTCCTAAATATAACTGGAAATTTTTTTTTAATTAATTCTTTTAAAAGAATGTTTGTAAATTAGTGTTTACTATAAAAATAATCAAGTTTTTATTTAATTACTTTCCGCAATAATACATCTGGGAATATTTGATATATCATTTTTTATAGAAACAACCCTAAAGTTATTGTTTTTCAATATCTTAACTACTCCATCGTGTTGATTTATTCCTACCTCTAAGAATAAATATTGCTTACTCTTTATCTTTTTAGCTAAATTCTTAATTATATTTCTGTAAAAATAAAGTCCTTTTTCTTCTGCAAATAATGCTCTTATTGGCTCAAAATTTCTAACATCTTCCATAATATTATTTTTTTCTTCAAATGGGATATATGGAGGGTTACTTATTACAATATCAAATAAACTGGTATCAAAATTAGAAAAATCTCTTTCTAAAAATCTTAACCTATCTTTATTAAATAAAAATTCTTTATTTATTTCTGAAACCTTAATAGCTTCTTTATCAATTTCAATACCTGTTCCCAAGCTTGATAAATATTCATTTAATAAAGAAATAATCAAGCATCCAGATCCAGAGCCAAGATCTAAAAAATTATAAGATTTTGTTAGATCAGGAAAATACTCAATGACTGATTCAATTAATAATTCACTATCTGCTCTTGGAATAAGAACAGAATAATCAACATAAAAATCATTTTTCCAAAATGATTTAGAATTAGTTATGTAAGCAATAGGCTCTGAATTTTTTCTTCTATTAATTAGTTTTTCAAAATTTTTTAAATCCTTTTCATCTACTATTTCATTATTAGCTAAATTTATTTCTTCATTACTCAATCCAAGCACATGTGATAGAAGTAACTTTTTCTCAGAAACAGAAATAGAATTCTTTTTTGAATACAATATCTCATCTATAGTTGTCATTTTAGTTACTCTGATCTGCAATAATTAAATTTGAAATTACTTCCTCAAGACCGGATGCATTCAAAATTTGCTCTAGTTTATACAACGTTAAATTAATTCTATGATCTGTAACTCTTCCTTGAGGGAAGTTATAAGTCCTAATTCTCTCAGATCTATCCCCTGAACCAATCTGAGATTTTCTCTTATCTGCGATATCATCTTCTTGTTTTTTTCTCTCATGATCGTAAAGTCTTGTTTTTAATACAAGCATAGCTTTTGCTTTATTTTTGTGTTGTGATTTCTCATCCTGCTGTTGTACGACAATTCCTGATGGCAGATGAGTAATTCTAACTGCACTGTCAGTAGTATTTACATGTTGGCCTCCAGCTCCGCTTGAGCGAAATACATCAACTCTTATATCTTTTTCGTCAATTTTAATATCAACATCCTCAGCTTCAGGTAATACTACAACACTTGCTGCAGATGTATGAACTCTTCCTTGAGACTCAGTTTCAGGAACCCTTTGGACCCTATGAACACCAGACTCAAACTTAAGTTTTGAATAGACACTCTGCCCTGATATTTTTGCTATAACCTCTTTCATGCCCCCTTTCTCAGAGTCAGAAACAGATAAATAATCGACTTTCCAATTTTGATCCTCCGCATATCGTTGGTACATACGCAATAATTCATTCGCAAATAATGCAGCTTCGTCTCCACCTGTTCCAGCTCTAATTTCAAGAATTACATCTTTTTGGTCTAATGGATCTTTAGGAATCAATAATTGTTTTAAAGACTCTTCTGATGATTGGAGATTTAATTTTAGGTTACCAATCTCTGATTTTGCAATTTCTATTAGATCGTTATCATTTCCGTCTAGAACTGCATTTAAATCTTCATGATCTTTGAGGAGAGATAAATACATATTTATTTGTTCCGCTAAAGGTTTAATTTCTGCGTATTCCTTTGAAATTGAAACATATTTTTCTTTATCATTTACTGCAGTGGTTAGCTCTTTTTCTAAAGAATTAAATTTATTTAATATTTTATCTAATTCGTCTCGATTAATCATTTATTGTTCTAACTTTTTGCTCAACAAGTTCTACCACATGGTCAACAATTTCAGGATTAGTGATTTTATGATCTGCAACACCTGACAAGTAAATCATATTATTACCCTTACCTCCCCCTGTAAGACCAATGTCACTTTTGAGTGCCTCACCCGGACCGTTAACAACACATCCAATGATTGAAAGTGTGAGTGGTGTTTTTATATGTGCAAGTCTTTGTTCTAACTTTTTGACTGTTTCAATCACGGGGAAAGCTTGTCTAGCGCATGAAGGACAAGAGATAATCTTTATTCCTCTTGAACCTAAATTTAAGCTTTTTAATATTTCATAACCAACTTTAATTTCTTCTACTGGATCAGCAGTAAGTGACACTCTTATCGTATCTCCAATACCTTTTGATAAAAGATTACCAATGCTTATCGAGGATTTAATTGAACCAGATAAATAAGTGCCTGCTTCGGTTAACCCAACATGAAATGGATAATCACATAATTGAGCAAGCTTTTCGTATGATTCAATAGTTATAAATACATCTGATGCTTTAACACTAATCTTAAAGTTTTCAAAATTATTACCTTCCAATAACTTTATATTTTCTAACGCACTTTCAACCAATGCATCTGAGCATGGCTCCTTGTATTTCATTAGAATTTTTTCATCTATTGACCCTGCATTAACTCCTACTCTCATGCTAATATTATTTTGCTTTGCAGCCTCAATCACTTCAATAATTTTTTCTTTTCCAATATTTCCAGGATTCACTCTCAAACAGGCTGCGCCAGCTTCTGCCGCTTCTATTGCACGTTTATAATGAAAGTGTATATCTGCAACTATCGGAACACTTGATTGATTTACTACCTCTTTAAGAGACTCAGTGGACCCTTTGTCTGGACAAGAAACCCTAACAATGTCAGCACCTTCCTCAACCAATGAGTTAATTTGAGAAACTGTAGCATCAATATCTGTAGTTAAAGTATTGGTCATTGATTGAACTGTGATTTTCGCATCTCCGCCAACTTGTACGTCACCAACATTAATCATTTTAGTCTTACGTCTGACTATAGTATTTTTAAAATCTTCCCTCACGATGAAACCTTATTAATATTTTTTTATTATATTATATTTTATCTAGATTAAATACACTGTGTAGCGCATTTACAGCAGCCTCTGTTTTATTTCTATCAATTAAGACACTAATTTTAATTTCTGAAGTTGATATGACCTCAATATTAATATTATTATCAGAGAGACACTCAAACATTTTCGCTGCTATTCCAGGCTGATTTCTCATACCTGAACCAATTATTGAAACTTTTGATAAGTTTTGCTCATCCAGTACTTTTGAAAAAACTATTCTTTCTTTAAGTTCCTCAAGTACGCCAAGTGACTCTTTTAAATCAGTCATTGGGACTGTGAACGTTATATTAGTCATTTTTCTCTCAATAAAATTATTTTGAACAATCATATCAACATTTACTGATGAACTGGCCAATTCTTTGAATATTTCTGCTGCAACTCCAGGCTTATCCTCAACATCAATAATAGTTATTTTTGCCTCATCTTTAGAGTAAGCAACACCTGTAACTGCGCGAGTTTCATTCGATACATCATTTGAAATTTGTGTACCTTCATCAGAAGGATTAAATGTTGATCTTACATTAACATTCACATCATGATTCATTGCAGACTCAACAGATGAAGTCTGAAGGACTTTCGCACCTTGAGAGGCCATTTCGATCATCTCTTCATAAGAAATTTTATCAAGTCTTCTGACTTTGTCTGTCATTTTAGGATCAGAAGTATAAACACCATCAACATCAGTATAGATATCACACCTTTCCGCATTAACTGCTGCAGCTAAAAAGACCGCTGTATTGTCTGATCCACCTCGGCCAATAGTTGTTATTCTTCCTTCTAAAGATATTCCTTGAAATCCTGCAACCACTGCAACTTTTTTCTCTTTGAAATAGTTAACAATGCCATCCGGAACTATTTTATCAATAAAGGCATTTCGATGTTGGCCTCTAGTTATAATGGGTATTTGCCATCCTAACCATGACCTTGCTGGTACGTTAAGTTTTTTTAGTGCCAAGGACATAAGGCCAGCAGTAATTTGCTCACCGGACGAGACAACAAGGTCATATTCACTATCATCATTAAAATCGATACTGTTAACATGATCGATTAACCTATTTGTAGTTCCAGACATAGCTGATACGACTACGATAATGTTATTGTTTTTATCGTATTCAGATTTGACAATTTTTGCAGCAGACTCTATTAATTTTGTAGTAGCAACAGAGGTACCGCCGAATTTTAAAACAAGTGTGGACATTTTCTATATCGTAACTAAATAGTTTATAGTGATATTTTAAAGATTTAAAAATAAGAAGTACTGTATAACCTCAGTTAAATCAAGTACTACTTAAGTCATTGTATTATGGATATAAATTCAATTGATAAGAATGAAATTGAGAAATTCAGAAATCTCTCAAAAGAGTGGTGGAAGCACGATGGCAAATTCAAAACTTTACACAAATTTAACCCTGTTCGTCTCTCTTACATAATTCAAACTATAAAAGATCATTTTGCTATAAACTCCGAAAACAATAAACCACTAAAAGGTTTCTCAATTTTGGATATAGGTTGCGGCGGTGGATTAATGTGCGAACCATTAGCCAGACTAGGTGCCAAAGTAACTGGAATAGACGCATTAGAGAAAAACTGTCTTACAGCAAAAATTCATGCTGAGGAAAATGGACTAGACATTAATTATATTATGAGTACCGTTGAGGAGCTGCCCAAAACAAATCAATATGATGTAATATTAAATTTAGAAGTTATTGAACATGTCAATAATCCGAGAGAGTTTATTAATCAAAGTTGCAATCTGGTAAACAATAATGGATTGATGTTTATTGCAACGATTAATAAAACATTATTTTCTCTGGTATTCGCTAAATTTACAGCTGAATATATATTAGGATTTCTTCCGAAGGGCACTCACAATTGGAATAAGTTCTTAACACCAGAAGAAATTTATTCTTTCCTTATTCAAAACAAATTTGATGTTATTGGAAGTGCGGGAGTTAATTATAATCCTTTAGGCGATACATGGTACAAGTCTCAAAATATGAACGCTAATTATATGGTAGCTGGTAAAAAAATTTAATTCTCCTCTTCAACCCAAGGTATTGATGCGACTTCAATACCCTCATCATTTAGCTCTACAACATCTTCTTTAGTAGCCTTGCCGTAAATAGGTTTTTTATCTTTCTTACCATAGTGTATTTTCCTTGCTTCATACGCAAAATTATCACCTACATAATCGCAATTTTTTTCAATGAATTTTTTTACATCCTTAATTTTATTTTTTAATTCGCGCAGAACTTTTTCTGACGATTTATCCTTACCCTTATTGACAGATACATTCGGCTTAGAAAGTGTTTTTTCTATATTAGAGGAATTGCAAATTACACACTCAACTAATTTTTGTTTAATCTGAGTATCACAAGATTTAGAGTTAGAAAACCACCCTTCAAATTCAGAAGAACAATCTTTGCACATTAAATTAAATACGATCATGTATAATATATTGTTACGAAATAGTTCTTTTCAATAGTTTTGATTGGTAACTTGGCATATTTTTTCTGATATTATCAACTTCATCCATATTAATTTTACAGTGTATTATTCCAGTTCCACTCATTTTTTCTTTTAGGATTTTGCCATTTGGTGAGACTATGAGGCTATGACCATATGTTTTTCTTTTAGGAGTATTTTGACCACATTGAGCAGGTGCGAATACATAACATTGGCTTTCAATAGCTCGTGCTCTTAATAATGTGTGCCAGTGAGCTTTTCCAGTAGTAACCGTAAATGCGGAAGGAATTGAAATTATTTTAGCACCTCCAGTAACTTGACTCCTATACAATTCTGGAAACCTCATATCATAGCAAATTGAAAGCCCCACTTTGCCCCACGGTGTCTCACCAATCTTTACTTTTTTCCCAGCAGTAAAAATAGAAGACTCCTTATAAAATTCTTTAGAGGAGATGAAGGCATCAAACATATGAATTTTGTCATATTTTGAAATTATTACACCTTTATTGCTGATTAAGTAAGATCGATTGAAAAGATTATTATTATTATCTTTAATAATGATAGATCCTAAAATAATCCAAACAGAATTATTCTTAGCAAATTCTTTTACCATATATAAACATGGGTCTTTTTTTTCAGAATAAGTTTCTTTAACTAAATGCTCACGATTTAAAGAAACGATATTAGTTATTTCGGGTGTCAAAATTAAATTTGCATTAAGCTTTACAGCTCTTGTTAAAAATTTGAGTGTTTGATTGAGATTTTTTTTAACTGATTTGCCTGAGTTTAATTGAAGGCAGGCTACTTTAAATCTGTTACCCATCTAAAATACTGTCAAGCTTGCCGCTTAAATCAAGTTTTTTTAATTCTTGATATCCTCCGATATGTAAATCTTTATAGAAAATTTGTGGAACAGTTCTACGGCCATTTGACTTTTGGAGCATTTCATTTCTCTTTTCAGTCTCAACCTGAATATTTATTTCCTTAAACTGTATTCCTTTTTCATTTAGTAGTTTTTTTGCTAAGTCACAATAACCACAATTATAAGATGAATAAATTATCATAACATTTTCCATGACTCTTTTTATATCATACCTTCTTCAATAATTGATTAATAATTTTTATATTAGCAGGCAAAAGTTTAATATTTTTAAGTTCTTTCTTTGAAACCCATCTTAATGTTTCATTATCTTTATTTTTAATTTGACCTGACCAGTGTTTAACCTCAAATGTATACATCATTAACAAGAAAGCTCGATACTGATGCCTAGTGAAAATATAATCCTTTAACTTATTTTTTGCGATATCAATTCCTAATTCCTCTTTCAATTCTCTTATTAAGGCTTCAAAATAATCTTCGAAATTAGATAATTTTCCTCCAGGAAACTCCCAACAATTTCTGAATGTCTTTTTATTTTTTCGACTCATGACTAGAATTTGGTTTTTTTTATTTCTAATTACTGCTGAAGAGCAAAAAACCAGTTTCATGACTTATATGAAGCATTTATATCTATATATTTGTGCGACAAATCACATGTTAAAGTATCAGCGTGTGAATTTCCTATTGCGAGATCAATTTGTATTTCAACCTCTTTTTGACTTAAGTACTTCTTAATATCAGAATTATTAATTTTAGTATTAGCTTTTCCATTCATTGCTACTAAGTAGTTGCCAAAGTAAATCTTTAATTTGCTTTGATTGATTTTTTCATATGTTTTGCCAATTGCCATGATAATTCTCCCCCAATTAGCATCTTCTCCATAAATCGCAGTTTTAAAAAGATTTGAATTTGCGATAGATCTTGCAATTTTCTCAGCCTGCAAACTATTCTTAGCTTTCTTCACTTTAATTTTGATTAATTTAGTTGCTCCCTCACCATCTCTAACGATTTGTTCCGATAAAGAGCTAAACACTTTATATAAAGAAATTTTCAAGCTATTTATTCTTTTATCATTTATAGAATTAATTTTGTTTTTAAGTTTAATTTTATTCGAACTTGCAAGTATAACTGTATCATTCGTAGACTCATCGCCGTCAACAGAAATTCTATTGAATGACTTGGCATTGAGTTGTTTTAATAAAGCTTGTAAAATTTTCTGAGGAATTTCTAAATCAATAAATATAAATCCTAACATGGTTGCCATATTTGGCTCGATCATTCCGGATCCTTTAGTTATTCCCGTAATTGTTACTACTTTATTATCAACCTTAGTCTTTGATGAAATAGCTTTTGGAAAAGTATCCGTTGTCATTATGGCTTTTGCTGCATCCATCCAATTATTGTTTTTAACTTTATTTTTTCTTATCGCATTTATTATTTTTTGTTCAGGAAATTCTTCTCCTATGACACCCGTAGATGCAAAAAATATTTTACTTTTTGAAAGATTAAACATATTTGAAACAAGTTCGCTTATCTTTATTAAAGACTGATAACCTTTCTTTCCTGTAAACGTATTTGCATTTCCAGAATTAATTATTATTGCTTGCACCTCTTTTTTTTTAAGTGCTTTTTCATTCCAGTCAAGAGTACAGGATCTCATAGAAGACTGAGTAAACACTTCAGCTATAGAACCTTTTTCTTTAAAAATAAAAATTGCTACATCGTTTCTAGATTTATCGTAAAGATTGGCACAATAGGTATAAAGTTCTATGCCTTGAATACTTGAAACCTTGTTTTCCTTTTTTGGTGCAAGTGGTGATATTCTGTATTTTTGTCTCACTATTATCTCTTTAATTAATAATACTAATTTTAACTTAATTGAAGTTAGTATTTAATGTATAAAAGCTTGTAATTAAATAGAAAATAACAATATCAACTTACATGTTTAATCTAAATTCAATAGTAAATTCACTTTTTAGCGGGAATGATAAGAAAAAAATTGGTGAGTTTTCTAAAATTGCCAAAGATATTGACGCACTTGAACCAGTATTTGAAAAGAAAACTCAAGAGGACTTAATAACTCGTATCGAAAAGATAAAAGCTGAAATCAAAGATGGGGCAAGTATTGATGAATTTATTCTTGAAGCTTTCGCTATCGTTCGAGAAGCAGCGAAAAGAACACTTGGGCAGAGACATTTTAATGTTCAGTTAATTGGGGGGATGATTCTTCATAACGGTGGTATAGCTGAGATGAAAACAGGCGAGGGTAAAACACTTGTATCAACACTTGCTGCATTTCTTAACTCACTAACTGATGAAGGTGTGCATATAGTTACTGTAAATGATTATCTCGCAAGAAGAGACTCCGAGTGGATGGGTAATGTATTCAAATATCTTGGACTAACTGTTGGATGCCTCACAAACGACGTGACCGGAGTTGAAGAAAGACAAAGGCAATACAACTGTGATATTACATATGGAACAAATAACGAATTCGGTTTTGATTATTTGAGAGACAACCTAAGAGTGCTTAAAAAAAATATGGTACAGAGATCTCATAATTTCTGTATTGTTGACGAGGTTGATAGCATTCTTATAGATGAGTCAAGAACGCCCTTAGTAATCTCTGGAGCTATCGAAGATAAAACAACCCTCTATAATTCCATAAACAAGATTATTCCTTTCCTAGACCCAGAAGATTATGAGATTGACGAAAAGACAAAAACAGGGACTCTTACAGATAAAGGAAATGATAAGGCAGAAAAAATTTTAAAGGAAAAAAATATTATTACTGAGGGAACGCTTTATGACGTATCAAATGTTTCAGTAGTTCACCATATTAATCAAGCATTGAGGGCAAATAAATTATTTGAAAAAGATAGAGATTATATTGTTAAATCTGGAAGTGTAATCATTGTTGATGAGTTCACGGGTAGAACAATGGAAGGAAGAAGGTATGGCGATGGTTTGCATCAAGCAATAGAAGCAAAAGAAAATGTTAAGGTTCAAAATGAGAGCCAGACCCTAGCCTCTATAACATATCAAAACTATTTTAGACTTTATAAAAAAATATCAGGGATGACTGGAACTGCTCTTACTGAAGCAGAAGAATTTGCAGATATATATAATTTGCCTGTTTTTGCGGTACCTACAAATACACCTATTGTAAGAAAAGATAATGAAGATGAAATTTACCGTACCTCGGAAGAAAAATATGATGCAATCATAAAACAAGTTGTTGAATGTAGTCAGAAAAATCAGCCTGTTCTGATTGGAACAACTAGTATTGAAAAGTCAGAAAAAATATCAAAAAAATTAAAAAATGCCAAAATTAATCACGAAGTTCTTAATGCAAAGCAACATGAATCCGAGGCAAAAATAATTGCTAATGCTGGAGAGCCAGGTGCAGTGACGATAGCAACAAATATGGCTGGAAGGGGAACAGATATTCAACTGGGTGGAAACTTTGAATTTAATAAAAAACAAATGAAAGATCATGAAGGTTCTAATGAATTAAAAAATAAAATTTCCTTGCAAAATAAAAGTGTGATTGACGCTGGTGGTTTATATGTGATTGGAAGTGAAAGGCACGAAAGTAGAAGAATAGACAATCAACTTAGAGGTAGATCTGGAAGACAAGGAGACCCAGGTGAAACTAAATTTTTTATTAGTTTAGAAGATGATTTGATGAGAATTTTTGGCTCTGAACGAATTGACAGTGTTCTAAAAAGTCTAGGTCTCAAAGAAGGTGAGTCAATCCAACATACTTGGATATCAAAAGCTCTTGAAAGAGCGCAAAAAAAAGTTGAGGGTCGTAATTTTGATATTAGGAAAACATTATTGAAATTTGATGACGTTTTAAATGATCAAAGAAAAACAATATTTGATCAAAGGCTGGAATTGATGAATGCTGATGATATATCTGAAATTGCAAAAGACATGCAATACGATGTCGCTGATGATATTATAAATCAATACGCTCCTGAAAAAGCGTACATAGATCAATGGAATATCGATGAATTAAGTAAGGAAATTACTCAGCATTTCTCTCAAGATTTTAATCTAAAGAAAATAATAGAAGAGGAAGAGATCGATCATCAAGGATTAAAAGATAAGATTTATAAAATTATAGATGATATTTCAATCGCCAGAGCTCAAAATCATTCAAAGGAAAAAATTAATGCTGCAGAAAAAATGGTTCTTCTTAAAATCCTAGATGATAAATGGAAGGATCATATAAATAATTTAGAGCAATTACGATCAACAATAGGGCTGAGAGGATATGGGCAAAGAGACCCCCTTAATGAATATAAGAATGAAGCTTTTAGTTTATTTGAAGGATTAATCAATAGTCTGAAAACAGATGTAACAAAGATTTTCTCTCGGATGCGAATACGCGAGAATACTAATCTCAATATTGACAATGATAATGACGAAGTTGAACAATCATCAAGTGAACCTATCAAAAAAGACAAAAAAATATCAAGGAACTCTCCTTGTCCATGTGGATCTGGAAAAAAATATAAACACTGTCACGGAAATATTAGCTAAATAAGTAGTAAGCTAATCCTACTGAAAAAATAGTAATTGCAAAAGCAGCAATTGCTCTGAAAAAAGTACTATTTTTGAATTTTTTTCTATCACTTGCCTTTCCATACTTTTCATCAAGCACAGAATTTGCTGTAGTAAGTGTATCGCTAAATAGCCCTGATCGCCCAATCTGCAAATATCTTTCTTGTCTTGCGTGTTTTAGATCATTTCCATGCTGGTTTGATAAAATATTAAGATACTCTTCTATTTGATCGCCGACATTGTTCATTGCGATGAGTCGATTCCTATGGGCTCCGCCTGAAGGTTCCTGAATTATTTTGTCAATCACATCTATTTTCAACATATCATTTGCGGTAAGTTTAAGTGCTGATGCAGCCTCAACAGTTTTTGAATTATCCTTCCATAAAATTGAGGAACAGCCCTCAGGTGAGATTACAGAATATATTGAATTTTCAAGCATCAAAACGGTATTACCCGTTCCAATTGCAACCGCTCCTCCAGAGCCTCCTTCTCCTATAATTACCGCTACAATAGGCACTCCTAGTGATAAGCAGCATTCTGTTGTTTTCGCAATTGCTTCTGACTGTCCTCGTTGTTCTGCTCCCACTCCTGGATAAGCGCCAGGTGTATCCACAAATGAAATAACAGGAATATCAAACTCTTCAGCAAGTTTCATTAAACGTTGGGCTTTTCTATAACCTTCAGGTCTTGGCATGCCAAAGTTATGCTCTATACGAGAAGTTGTGTCATGACCCTTTTCATGACCAATAACCAAAACAGATTTTCCCCTAAATTTTCCAAATCCACCTATAATCGCCTTGTCATCTGAAAATGCTCTATCACCTGATAAAGGAAAAAAATCTTCAATTAAGTGTTCTATGTACTGCTTTGTTTTTGGCCTATCTGGATGCCTGGCAACAAGTGTTCTTTGCCACGGACTTATATTTGAGTATATTTTTTTATAAGTATCACTAATCTCTAACTCAACTTTAGAGATCTTGTCTAGCATATCCTCAGAAGGAGCGCTGTCATTCAGACTTTTTAATTCAATTATCTTACTATCGAGTACTTCAATTGGTTTTTCAAACTCAAGATAAGTGGTCATTAAATATAAATTATATTAACTTAAAGTTTCAATTAATTTAGTTTGTTCAATGATTTGCTCAGCCTGTCTAATGGATGCAGCATCTATAAGTCTACCATTGAGAGTGGCTGCCCCTGCCCCAGACTCTTGAGCTTCTCTCATTGCCTTAATAATATCTTTGGCTTTTTTGACTTCGCTTTCAGGTAACGTAAAGACTTCATTGGCTAAGTCTACTTGACTAGGGTGAATCGCCCATTTACCCTCACATCCGAGTATTGCAGTTCTTCTTGCATGCGATTTAAATCCATCTGGATCTGAAAAATCACCAAAAGGTCCATCAATAATTCTCATGCCATGAGCCCTGCCAATAGTTGTCATTTTAGAAATAGGATAGTGCCACATGTCATTCCAGTGAATATTTCTCTCGCCATTAGTTTCGTCTGTTAAAATGGAATAATCTGAATTCGACCCACCTATATTAGTAGTCCTCATTCTGACTGATGCAGCATAGTCAGCATAACCAAAATGAAGAGACTCAATTCTTTTGCTGCCAGTTAAAATACTGTCTAAGTTGGTAATACCCATAGAAATTTCAATAATTAATTCAAAACCAATTTTTTTGTTTCTATTTATTTTGTCTTCTATTTGAGTGACCATCATGTCAATGGCATAAACATCAGCCGCAACTCCAACTTTTGGTATCATTATCAAGTCAAGTCGTTCACCACCTTGCTCCATTAAATCAACTACATCGCGGTAACAATAATGAGTATCGAGGCCATTTATTCTGACAGAAATAGTTTTTTTTCCAAAATCAAGTTCATTTAGAGCTTTAATAA
>CACKXV010000006.1 GCA_902604225.1 uncultured Pelagibacteraceae bacterium
GAGAAATGATTATTATGTCTTCTACAAAGGTGAATAAAGTTTACGCAATGATAAAACTTAATAATTTTGATAATTATTACTTGTATGCTGGTAGATCAATGGATGGTAATGTTATTAGCGCATTAAATGATACAGTCTCAGCAAAAAATGAATATACATTTTTAGAAATAAGCAGAGATAAAATAAGTCTTATATTTATATTACTATATGTAATAGTATCTCTAATTTTGATTTTAATTTCTATTATTATAGGAATAAACTTTGCAGACAGGATTGTAAAACCTATATCAAGCATTATAACTGCGACTAACAATATAAGTAAAGGGTTCTATGATGATAAAATTAAAAAAAATAACGACTATATAGAATTAAATAGACTAGCAGATTCATTTAATCAAATGAGTGGGGACATAATCAAGCAAAGAAATCAAATTATCGTTTCAAAAAAACATGAAACTTGGTCAGATATTGCAAGAAGGATAGCGCACGAAATAAAGAATCCTTTAACTCCAATTCAGTTATCTGCAGAACGACTTGAAAAGAAAACTATAGGATTAAATATCAAAAATAATGAAATAAATGAGTGCATTGAAACAATACGCCGTCAAGTTAATGAGATAGGGTACTTAGTGGATGAGTTTTCAAGTTTTGCTAGATTACCTGATCCAGATTTAAAAAATAACAATATATCTACTATTATTTCTGAGGTAGTGTCTGATTATGAAAATAACAACACTAAAATTAAATTTATAAACAAACTTCATTCTAATCAGATTAGTTTAAATATAGATAATTCTCAAATATCAAGGGTCTTTCAAAATTTAATTGTTAATTCTATCCACTCAATTGGTGAGAGCAAAAATAATGGTGGTGAAATAATTTATTCATCATATGAGAATGATGACAATGTGGTAATATCATTAATTGATAATGGCGAAGGACTTAAATATGAAAAAGAAGAGCTAATAAAGCCATATTTTACAACAAAGAAAAAAGTTGGTGGATCAGGACTAGGCTTGGCAATCGTAGAAAAAATCTTATTTGATCATCATGCTGATTTTATTTTAGCGAACAGAAATGATGGACTTATTGGAGCTGAAGTAAAAATTATTTTTGAAAAAATATAATATGAAAAACATTCTAGTAATTGACGATGAAATTGATATTTGTAATAATATTAAAGCTATCCTTGCGGATGAAGGTTTTAATATACAAATTGCACATAATTCAGATGATGCTTTTAAATGCATAAATAACAATACATACAACCTCATAATCTTAGATGTATGGTTGGATAATTCTAAGTATGACGGTTTAGAAATTCTTAAGCAGATAAGGGAAAATGAAACTGTACCGATAATAATCATATCAGGACACGGAAATATAGATATGGCTGTTTCGGCCATAAAAGATGGTGCAAATGAATTCATTGAAAAGCCCTTTAATACTGAAAGACTATTACTCTCAGTTAATCGATCTATAGAACTACATGAAGTCAAATATGAAAATCGAATTTTAAAAGAAGGAAATATTTTTGATTATAAATTTATTGGTATCTCACCATCGATTACTAAGATAAAACAACAAATTATTAAGATTGCACCTACTTTAAGCAGAGTTATGATTTACGGAGAGTCTGGCACAGGAAAAGATATTATAGCAAAAGAAATACATAAAAATTCAATCAACAAAAATGGTCCATTTATAATCTTAAATGCTGCTTTGATGGATCCAGATAATTTAGAAAGTGAACTCTTTGGAATACAAGATAATAATTCAAATAAGGTTGGACATTTAGAAAAAGCTGAGAACGGAACGTTATTTATTGATGAAGTGGGAGAAATGCCCCTCCAAACACAAGCTAAAATATTAAGAGTACTTACAGATAAAAATTTTACGAAGAGAGGAGGCAATGAATTAATAAAATTAAACTGCAGAATCGTATGCTCAACCACCAAAAATCTAGAACAATTAATTAATGAAGGCTCTTTTAGAAAAGACTTGTTTCATAGACTTAATGTTGTGACTATAAAGTTACCCACCTTAATTGAAAGGTCTAATGATATCGATTTATTAATAGATTATTTTACTGAAATATTCTCCAAGGAAAATAATCAAAAAAATACCGATCTAAAACCAATAATTAAAACTAAGTATATTAATTACGATTGGCCAGGCAACATAAGAGAATTGAGAAACGTCATTGAAAGATATTCAATTTTAGGTGAAAAGTATGACGATAATAATGAAACTGAAAAACTTGAAGACTTTCAGAATAAAAATGTTATTTCATTGCCATTAAGAAATGCACGTAAACTATTTGAAAAGAACTATCTTCAATCTCAAATTAATAGATTTGATGGTAATATATCAAAAACAGCAGCATTTATTGGAATGGAAAGATCTGCTTTACATAGAAAATTAAAGCAATTAGGCATTACAGAAGAAGATAAACAATGAAGATAATCATTTGTGGCGCAGGAAAAGTTGGAACAAGCATAGCAAGACATCTTGTTGAGCAGGGTAGTGATGTTACGGTAATTGATAGTTCGCAAAAACTTATAGATGATCTAAGAGAGAAAGTTGACCTTAAGACAATTATTGGATCAGCTTCAAACCCATCAGTATTAAAAAATGCAGGAGCTGAAGAATCTGATATGATTATAGCTGTTACCCTACAAGATGAAATTAACATGGTTGCATGTCAAATGGCTCATACTTTTTTTAGAATTCCAAGAAAAATAGCACGTTTAAGAACAGAAGACTTTCTAAATCCAATTTGGCGTGATTTGTACAATGCTGATAATATGCCTATAGATCTCATAATAAGTCCAGAATTAGAAGTAGCTAGGTCAATAGAAAGACAATTAAAGGCTCCAGGCGCTTATGATGTTGTTCCTTTTTTAAATGATGAAATTGAGTTGCTAAGTTTGGTAATTAGCGAAAAATGCCCACTAGTAGATACTAGTCTCATTAATATACATGAACTTTTTCAAGAAAATAATGATACTAAAAAAAACCTTAGAGCTTCAATATTAGGAATTAGTAGAGACGAAAAGCTTTTTATACCAAAAAAACAAGATACATTAACGCAAGGGGACCATGTGTATATATTAGTTGATAAGAATCATGTGAAAAGAGCAATGAGTGCATTCGGATATGATGAAAAACCAATTAAGAAAATAATTATTATAGGCGGTGGAAATATTGGTTTTAATTTAGCTAAAGATTTAGAAAAGTATCAGTCGGATATATCTGTAAGTATAGTCGAAAATGATGAAGACAGGTCAAAATATATTGCCGACCAGTTATCTAATACGTTAGTTTTAAATGGTGATGGTTTAGATCAGGATTTATTAGATGAGGCAAATATTAAAGATGCAGATTTATTATTAGCCCTCACAAACGATGATGAAACAAACATAATCATTTCGGCGGTAGCTAGAAAAAATAAGTGTGAATCAATAATTATTGTTAATAATTCTGAATATAACAAGCTAAAAGATGTATTAGGCATCAGTAAAGTTGTTGACCCTAGAAAAATTACAGTATCTAAAATACTTAAACATATACATAAAGGAAAAATTGAGTCAGTATTTGCGATAGATAATAACCAGGCTGAAATAATCCATGCACAGGTACTTAAAAGTTCAAAGTTAATTAACAAAACTATTGAGGATGCAGAATTTCCAAATGGTTTAAGAGTAGGTCTTATAAAAAAAGATGATAATATAATAATTCCTGATAAAGAAACAAAGATTGAGATTCATGATGAAATATTATTTTTATGCATGTCCGATGATATAAAAAAAGCAGAGGAATTATTCCAAGTAAGAAATGAGTATTAATGAGTAGAGAGGCATTTGTAAATGGTGAGTATAAAGAATATATTAATTCGCAAGTTCATATAGAAGATAGAGGTTATCAATTTGCAGACGGTGTCTATGAAGTATTTGCAGTTTTAAACAGTAAAATAGTAGATTATGAAGGTCATATTAAAAGACTATATAGATCACTTAAAGAATTAAATATTGCATCACCAATTCAAAGAAAGTCTTATAAATTTCACGTTAATGAAATTATAAAACGTAATATAATACAAGATGGCCTTGTTTATTTACAAGTTACACGTGGCGTTGCTAGCAGAGACTTTAAATTTCCAAAAAATTCAAAAAGTTCAATTGTTATTATTGGAAAAAATACTCCATCAAATTATTATCGTAATAATTTCAATAAAGGAATTAAAGTCAAAACAACTAAAGATTTAAGATGGAAAAGAGTAGATATTAAATCATTAAATTTACTTCCACCTGTTTTAGCTAAGCAATATGCCGCTGATAATGGTTGTGAAGAGGCATGGCTCTTAGACGATGATGGATATATTACAGAAGGAAGTTCAAGTAATGCGTGGATAGTAAAAGATAAAACTGTAATTACGAGGCCAGTTTCCAGTTCTATACTTAACGGAATAACTCGTTCAACACTTATCAAATCACTATCGAATGTTGGATACAAACTTATCGAAAGAAGGTTTAACATAAATGATGTTAAAGATGCGGATGAAGCCTTTATTACTAGCGCTACGCAGTTTGTTATGCCTGTCATTGCAGTAAATAATATTAAAATAGGTAATGGTCGTGTAGGAGAATTTACGCAAATATTTAAAGAAGTTTATTTTAAGTATATCAGCTTATCTTGAACAAAACGATCTCGCATATTGTTCATCTTAATCTAGATGCTGAGCCTAAATTTATTTCAGAAGAAATGCTTTCAGAAATCGAAAATTTGGTAACAAATCTTGATATAATCATTAAAAAAAAAGAAATCATAAAAATAAAAAGAATAAATCCATCAACGCTAATTGGGGAGGGCAACTTAGTAAATATTGAAAGGGATATTAGGAAAAAAAATATAGATTTATTAGTAGTGAATAATAACTTGACACCTGCTCAGCAAAAAAATTTGGAAAACAGGCTCAAGATAAAAGTAACTGATAGAACCGGAATCATATTAGAGGTCTTCGCTAGAAGAGCGAAATCTAATGAAGGAAAAATGCAGGTACAACTTGCTGAATTAATTTATAGAAAATCAAGGCTTGTTCGGGCTTGGACGCATTTAGAACGACAGAGAGGTGGTACAACCTTTATTGGAGGACCTGGTGAACTTCAAATTGAATTAGATCGACGCTTAATACAAGAAAAAATTTTAAATATCAAAAAAAGGCTTGTTAAAGTAAAGCATAGAAGACATGTACAGAGGAATTTAAGGAAAAATAATAATTTCAAAACAGCTGCCTTAATAGGATATACAAATGCAGGAAAAACATTGCTCTTTAATAAATTAACCAAAAAAAAGCAATCAAGTAGACAAAGATTGTTTGAAACTTTAGATACAAAAATTAGTAGGGTATATTTAGGAGCGAACAAATACATCGGACTTATAGATACTGTTGGTTTTATAAACAACATTCCAACGTCATTAATAGAATCATTCAAAGCAACACTAGAGGAAGTTAATAAGGCAGATATTTTACTAAATATTGTCGATGTAAATGATATAAATGCAAAGCAGAAAATTAGAGTAACAAAAAATATACTTAAAGAAACGGGAATTGAAAAAAATAAAATTTCAGAGATGATAACTATTTATAATAAAATTGACTTAAAAGGATTTGAAGCGTCGTATCAGCATAAGAAAAATTATATTAGCGCCTTAACAGGTGATGGAGTTACTGATTTGAAGAAAACCTTAGCTAAATCTCTTATTTAACTTCATTAATATATATAGTAATGGCGCCGTTGTTTGCTTCATAACCATAAAAGTCTTTTACATCATTATCATTGTATATCACTTTAATATAATCAGATGACGCAAAAACATCTTCATCTTCGTCAATTTTATAACCACCTAGTTTTATTTGATTTGCCTTACAATATATAAGGTTATTTGAAATTGTTTTGTCAGCTTTTGTGAACAAAACATCATATCTACGCTTGCCATCAAAGATCCTAAAAGTCTTTTCACAATCGTTAATATATTTATAGTTTAATATATTTAAGAAGAAACTAGAAGGATCAATTGTATTAATAAGCATATCGTCTTCAATTTTAGTTAATTTATTTTTGTCAGGTTCTGGAATTAAATTGAGTTCAGAAATTAATGTGTCATTGTACTTAATCTCAACAAATTTTTCCTTTTCTTTTCTTGTGTATTTATACTTGTAATGGAGTGGTTTATAAAACTCATCAATGACACCTATAATGCTTCCATCTCCATTAACTTTATTAATAAATTCAACTATATTACTGGTTCTAATGCTAAATTTGTATTCATAGTTATTATTTTCAATCGCGAGAATTGTATCAATATTCATAACAGGTATTTTAGGCAGAATAGATAATTTTGCCTCAACAACAAAATTTCTTTCTTCGATAAAAGTATCTGCTAGAGTATTTGCTGAAGTAAATAATGATAATACAATAAAAATATATTTAGTTAGTTGCATAAAAATGAAAATACTTCATATATCAAATTTTGTCCAAAAACAAAATGGAAGATTACAGTGGAATCATTGTTTTAAAATAAATAATGGCTTCATCAGAAACGGACACAATGTTTGTTCATTTAGCGATCGAGACATGAGCCGTATGAATTTAATAAATAAATTAAATAATAACAAAAATCTAAATAATTCATTAATTAAGACATTTAAAAATTTTTCACCGGATCTTGTCGTTCTTGGACACGCAGATAAAGTCCATAATGAAACATTAGAAGCATTCAGGTCTATTAACAAAAAAGTAAAAATTATTGAGTGGAATGTAGATAATTATCATTTAGATAATACAAAAAATAAATTTACAAAAAGAACCGATTTAATTGATGCTTTTTTTATTACCAATGCTGATGAGTCAATTAAATCATGCCTAAATGATAATAATTCAATTTCATTTTTTCCAAATATATTTGATTCATCTATTGAGCAGTTAAAGATCTTTGAAAATAATTCTTTTGAATACGACGTATTTTATGCGCTAAGTTATGGAGTCGGTTCTGGTAAAATAAGAACAAACAAATCAGATTACGATAGAGAGGTATATTTAGATTTTATTAAAAATGAATATCCAGAAATTAAAACAAATTTTTTTGGTTATGACAATATTCAACCTGTCTGGGGAGTTGAATTTGAAAAGGAAATCAGCAAATCACTAATTAGTTTAAACCTAAGCCGAAAGCCTCATCTTAAATATTATAGCTCAGATAGAATATCACAATATCTTGGAAATGGATCTTGTATATTTGTAGATAAAAATTCACAATTAGAAGATCTCTTTACAAATGATGAGGTTATTTTTTTTGAAAGCGATGACTTAGAAAACTTTGGTAAAAAAATTTCTTATTATATTTCAAATAAAGATGAAACAAAAAGAATTGCTAAAAATGGATGGGAGAGGGGTCACAAATTCTATAATGAAAAAATCGTAACAAAATATTTTTTAGAAATTGCATTTAAAAATAAACCTGAAAGTGATTATGGCTGGCCGATTCATCAGTATTTTAAATAATACTTTAGCAAACTAATTGAAAGCTAAAGTATTATCTTTATTTATAATTTATTTTTGCTTTGGATACCAAATAATTGCTGCATACATTATCGCTACAATAACTAAGAAAGCCATACCAAGAGGTGTTGGTGTGAATGTAGCTTCGGTAGTACCAACATAATTAATCCAACCTTCAGCAACTGGAGATATTTCTGTTCCAGTTTCTTTTAGCTGTTCAAATGCAAAAGCTGAAGCAATATAATTGCCTACTGCCTCTGTAAATTGTATCCATGTACCAAGAACTATAATAGCGCAAAAAATTGATGATATTATTTTGCCAAACATAGTAGGTTCTTCGCCTGATGCTGGCACGCGCGTACCTACAGCTATTCTAAAACCCAGCCATATAAATATTGCTGATGCAACGAATGCTAATGCGCTTCCAATTCTAAATGAATTAAAAATAGACCATATTTGAAATTCTTCAGGACTCATAATTTATTCTCCTAATATTAATTAAATAGAAAAGGGTATACTGCTTGATTAAAATAAATATATTAGAGTTTAGTTATATATTCTAATATTCGTATAATATATATTATGTTAAATAAATATAATCTATCAAAAACAATGACTTGTAATATAAATGTGATTTATAGCTTTAGCGATAAAAATTTATGCAACATTTACAGTAGTTTATAACATATAATTAAGGTAAAATATGAATAATATTATATGGTTTAGAACTGATAAATTAGGAGATTTTCTAATACATTCACATCTAATCAGGGATACCTCACTTTCAATTCCAAATCCTTATACTATTGTAGTTTGCTCTCCTTATAATGAAAAAATTATTAAAGAATATGATTTTATCGATGAAACCATCCCCTATCACAAAGATTTTAGCATCTATCAAAAAATAAAGATATTATCTAAAATATTGAGGCTTAAATATCACACGTCTATAGCAATCGATGGAAAAAAGTTTTCCTATTTTTGCTCACTCTTGGCAAAATCCAAAAATAAAGTTGGGCTAGTTTATAGAGTTAAATCAAGTTTTTTTAGTCTTTTTAAATACACTAGATATAGGCCATTTACCTTCAGTTTTGTTAGTAAATTTCTAATATTTGATCATATTAAAATTATGACTGGAAGAAGCTCTTTGCAGCAAGTTGAGCATCTTCCATCTATTTATATAAATTTATTAGAAAGTGTTCACGCAAGAACTAAAAATACTGACCAATACATTTTTCCAGTAAGTCAGCAATCTGATAGATACATTTCAAAATTACTAAATAAAATAAATTACAAAGAATTTCTTTTAATACATTTAGATGAAAAATGGATTGATGTTCACAATTTTAATGAGGAATGCAATAAGCTTATAGAAGAGATACAAAAATCAACAAATATGAAAGTTATTATCACTTCCTATAATAATACTTTTAATTATATGAAAATAATCAAGAAAAACTTTGATACCTATGATCATAATATTGATAATCTTTCAATATTAGATAATTTTAACAAAAACATCATTCACTTGGAAAATATACCTATATTTGATTTTGAAAGACTCATTTTTAAATCAAAGCATGTTCTGAGTTGCCATTCTGGTTTTGTTGTTCAAGTTTGTGGAGCGAATTCATCGAGTGTCATAGATTTACTTAATGATACCGATTGCATGTGGTACGATTGTTGGGTGCCATATAATACTAAATACAGCAGAGTGCTTAAATCAAAAAATAAAATAAAATATTCTTATTCTGAAATAGCTGATCAAATAAAAAACATATTATTTTAGCTATATTCTAGATCGTGATCTAACATAATTTTCACCAACTCTTTTAATTTCGTCCTAGGTTTCCATTTTAAGTTTCTTCTAGCTTTCATCGGGTTTCCAATCAAAAGATCAACTTCAGCTGGTCTAAAAAAACTTTTATTAATACTAACGATTGTTTTTTTACTGTTGATATCTATTACTCTAGTATTTAGCCCCTTTCCTGCCCATTTGTATTGAATTTTTAAATATTTAAGTGATAAATCAATAAATTCTTTTACACTGTGAGTTTTTCCAGTGGCTATTACATAGTCATCAGGATTTTTTTGTTGGAGCATTCTATACATAGCGTCAACGTAATCACCAGCAAATCCCCAATCCCTTTTTGCTAGTACATTCCCAACTTCTAAAACTTCATTTGAGCCTTTTTTTATGCGTGCAAGTGTCGATGTAACTTTTTTTGTGACAAATTCTCTTCCTCTTAGAGGAGACTCATGATTAAACAATATTCCAGACGATGCATGAATGCCGTATGATTCTCTATAATTGATTGTAATCCAATGAGAGTAGAGTTTAGCAACCCCGTATGGACTTCTAGGATAAAAAGGTGTCTTTTCGGTTTGGGGAATCTGAGTTACCTTGCCGAACATTTCAGATGTAGATGCTTGATAAAACTTAATGTTTTTTTTACTTATTCTTATTGCTTCTAAAATTCTTAATGCTCCCAGTGAATTTATATCTGTAGTTACTATTGGGACATTAAATGATGTAGGTACAAAGCTCTGAGCTGCAAGGTTATATATTTCTGTCGGATTGATTTTATCTATTGTCTCCAAGATATTGCTAAATTCTAATAAATCAAAATCACAGTATGATATCTTCTTATCAATATTTAAATGCTTTAGACTCGTAAACTTCTCTGAGGTACTTCTTCTACACGTTCCATAAACTTTATAATTTTTTTTTAATAGTAATTGTGCTAGGTAAGCACCATCTTGACCAGTTATGCCCGTAATTAATGCAACTTTTCTTTTCATAGTCATCATTAAACACCTTTTTCAAATTTTTTATACACATCATAGAGATGATTTAGTTCATTAGATAGATCTCGATGGTCATTCCCAACAAAAAAGCCATTTTTATCAATTATTTCTGAATTTTCTAAATTTCCACTTATGGTGTGATCAAGGTAGTCTATAACTGGATTTTGGGTAAAATCCCCAGCTACAATGGGTCTTGACTCAATCATATTTTCATCAAGTACTTTAATAAATCTGTCTCTTTGGTTTGCCATTTTATTTATCAATATAATTGAAAAGCCAAACCATGATGATTCATGCACTTCTTTCTGAACTATTACATTATCCTCATTTAAGAAAAGTTTTTTATATAATTCAGCATTTGCTTTACGCTGACTAATGAAATTATCAATTTTTTTTAACTGCTCAATTCCAATCGCACCACTCATCTCAAGAGGTCGTACACCATAACCTGGCAATACAAATTTAAAAGAATCTTCAAAATCATTTCCAGATTTATTTAAAATTAAGTTATTTGCAGGTAAATCTCTTATCCATCCATGGGCTCTTAAAGATGTAGCGATTTGAAGCAACGATTGATCATCTGTCAATATCATGCCTCCTTCCATAGTTTGCATATGGTGAGAGAAGAAAAAACTAAACGATCCCATATTTCCCAAAGTTCCAGTATAAGCATTATTATATTTTGCGCCTAAACTTTCACAATTATCTTCAATTAATAGTAAATTATATTTTGAGCACAATTCTTGAATTTTGGCAAAGTTACATGGGTTACCAAGCAAATTAACTGCCATAATAGCTTTAGTTTTATGAGATATTGCATTTTCTAATTGATTGGTGTCAATGTTTAAAGTTTCTAAATCCACATCAACAAACTTTAACTTTAGCCCATATTGAGATAATGGATAATAAGTAGTACTCCAGCTTACACTGGGTACTATTACTTCATCACCGCGATTTAAGTTATGATCATTTGATAGAACTAGACTAGCAATCATTAATAAGTTTGCAGTAGAGCCTGAATTTACCATTAAAGCATATTTAGAGTTAAAATATTCAGCAAATTGAAATTCAAATTCTTTTACTTTTGGCCCCATCGTATACCTATTAGATTTAATTACCTGCTGAATTGCATCAATTTCTTCGTTCCCCCAAGACTCTGACGCTAAATTATATTTAATATTTTTCATATGACTTTACTTCATTAATATGAGATTTAGTGTGTAGATTGATTTCATTTTTTAATTTTGCTCTTTTATCATTCATAAAATACACCTTACGAGCTAAAGCAATAAATTCTGATTTGAATGACTTATTTTTTTCATAAACTCTCAACTTATCCTCAACATTCCACAGTCTAATATTAATATTTTTAAGTTGATCGATAATTTTTGTTATATTTTTCTTGTTTATGTTTTTCTTACGAACTATGTTTTTCAAAAGCTTCAATTCATTTTTAACGTGAATCAATTTATTTTTATCCTTTATCTTTGCATTTTTAATTTCAAGTATAGTTATTTTATCAAATAACTCTCCGACTGATATTGGTGTATTTATCTTTTTCATTTATTTAGCTTTATTAAATAAGTTAAAAAAATTTTGAGTCGTTTTTTCTGACAATTCCTCAAAACTTACATTAAGCATATTAGCTATATATTCAACTGTATGGATTATATTTGAGGGTTCATTAGTCTTCCCTCTCATTGGCTCTGGTGCTAAATATGGACTATCTGTTTCTACAAGCATATTATTTATTGGTATTGACATTGCAGAATTTCTAAGAAACGTAGAATTTTTAAAAGTAATAATTCCACTTAAAGAAAAATAGAAATCATAAGGTAATAGTTTATTTACAATATCACTGGATCCAGTAAAGCAATGAATTAATCCCTTAAAAGGCTTTATTTTATATTGCTCATCAACAATTTTATAGACTTCATCTTCAGCTTCTCTCATATGAATTATAACAGGTAAATTCGTTTCTTGTGATATTTCAATATGCTTTATGAAACTAGAAATTTGAGATTTTTTATCTGAGTGATCATAATAAAAATCTAGACCAGTTTCGCCTATTCCAATTACTTCACTGAATTTAGATAACTCTAAGATTTTAGTAAAAGTGCTTTCGCGTGCAGACAATGCTTCATTTGGATGAACACCTAATGAACAATAAATGTTATCATATTCTTTTGATAGATTTATTACTTTTTCGAATTCATCTTCTTTTGTACTTATGTTGAGTAATTTATCAACTCCATTATCGTATGCTTTGTTTACTAATGTGCTTACACCTTCTTCGTTCTTATGATGTAATAAATGACAATGACTATCTACTATCATTCTTGCACTCTACTGAATAAATGACTAACATTGGACAATTTATTGCCGAACACATTAACCCGCATCATCTCATCGAACGTCAAATCAACATAATCTATTCCAATTATTTTTAGTAATTCTCTGGATTTGTTTGGCATTATTGGATTAATAAAGTAAGCTATATTTTTAATTTGCTCTGTTGTTGCCGCTAATACATTCAAAAACATTTCTTTATTTTCTTTTTCTAATTCCCAAGGTTTGTAGTCATTAAAATATTTGTTCACTTTTCCAATATGCGCCCATACAAGTTTTATATAATCATGAATTTTAAAATCTTCTATCAGTTCAAAGCTTTTATTTAAAATCATTTCAGTTGATTCTTGTAACATAATCTCATCGTTGCCATTATTGGTAATATTTGGGATAATTGAATCAAGTTTTTTCTCTATCATTGTTAATGATCTTTGACATAGATTGCCTAGATCATTAACGAGATCACTGTTTATCCTGTTTATAAGAGCTATTTTTGAAAAATCTCCATCATTTCCAAAAGGCACTTCTCTTAATAAAAAATACCTAAATTGATCAAGACCATATTTGTCTATAATTTCAATGGGATCAATAACATTTCCTAGCGATTTAGAAATTTTATTACCTTCATTTGTCCACCATCCATGTGCAAATATCTTTTTTGGCAGATCTAATTCAGCTGCCATTAAAAATGTTGGCCAATACACCGCATGATGTCTTAAGATATCTTTACCTACTATATGAACCACGTTATTCCAGTAGTCACTTAGCTCATTTTTTGAGTCATTTAGATAACTCACCCCGTTGGCATAACAAGTTAAAGCATCGAGCCACACATACATAATATGGTCATTATCTGTTGGAGTTTTAATCCCCCAGTTAAATGATGTTCTAGATACTGACAAATCATTTAAACCAGACTCAACAAATTTAATAACCTCATTTCTTTTAGATCTTGGACTTATAAAATCTGGGTTTTTTTTGTATAAATCTAATAACTTATCAGACCATTCTGATAGCTTAAAAAAATATGACTTTTCTGTAATCCAGTCAACGGGTCCACCTGTAACAGTTCTAAAGCTTCCGTCACTTTGTTTTACTAAATCTTTTTCATTATAAAAAGTTTCATCATTAATTGAATACCATCCTGTATATTCACCTAAATATATTTGATTTCTTTCATGCAGCCTTTTCCATAAAAAAGATGCACCGTCAATATGTCTTTGTTCAGTAGTTCTAATAAAATCATCATTCGACAAATCTAATGTAGTTGTAAGGTCTCTAAAAATTCGTGAGTTTTCGTCGCACAACTCTAATGGTTCTTTTCCCTTACTTTCTGCAGCTTTCTGTATTTTGAGACCATGTTCATCTGTTCCTGTTTGAAATCTTACATCATGCCCTTTAAGACGCATGAATCTTGCAATAAAGTCTGTTGCAACTGAAGTGTATGCATGGCCTATATGTGGCTTATCATTAACATAATATATTGGTGTTGTGATATAATATTTATCAGTCATATTTTAATCTATAAAATAATGAAATAATCAAATTTTCAAAGTCAAGATTGAAAGTAATGTTCTTTTTATTTAAAGAATCTATCAATTTATATATATTTAATAATTTTATAACTAAATTACTTTCATTTGTTTTACAAAGTTTTTTTATTTCATCATTAATCAATAGTTGTAAATAGTTAAAAAAAACTGGAACTGCCTGATCTACGTTTTTAAAATTATGTAAGTAATCAATATAATGATTTGCAGTGTTTGCCTTTACTTTTTTTTTATTAGTCAAGAGTGTTTTGAAATGATCGGTAATTTCATAAAAATTGTATTCTATAAACTGTTTAGTTAAATATGAAGAACCATTTGTTATTTGATATAAGTAATTTAAATACTCTTCATTTTCAGAGCCTTTATAATAATTAACAAAATTATCATAGTTTAACTTTCCAAAAAAAATTCTATTTGATCTTGATACAATTGTTTTTAAGCACTTACTCTTATTTTGATTTACTATAATAAAATGATTATTTCTATTGGGTTCTTCAATTATTTTTAAAACTGAATTAGCAGCATCTAAAGAGAGATCATCTATCAAATTTATAATACAAACTCTTTTTTGATAATTTTCATCTCTAGTTGAAAAAAAATTATTAACATATTTAACATCTTCTCTATAAAGTTTCTTTTTAAATCGTTGTTTATCTTCAAGAAATATAGGCTCAATTTTTAAAATAAAATTAGAATTCTCATGAACAGGGTTTAATAAGTAATCTTCAAAGTTGTGAAAATTATTAATTAATTTTTTTGATACTATTAATGAAGCAAGATTTTTTGCAATGTTTGAAATAATATCAGTATCTTGTCCTGTAAGTATTATTGAATTAGGTAATTGCGATTTAAATATTTTATATAAAGCCCTTACTTCACTTGAATATAGATTTCTATTATTTTGCATTTATTCTTTTTAATACTTCATTCCAGATAATGTCTTGTATTAAATTAATATCTTGATTTGCATTAATTAGTATAAATTTCTTTTTATTTGATTTAGCTATAGTTCTAAATGCTTTACGAATGTTATTATGAAATCTTAAAGACATATTCTCATAACGTGTCTCAGTATTTGATTTTCTTTTAGACCTTTTTAAGCCAATTATGGGATCTATATCTAAAATAAAAGTTAAACCAGGCGTTAAATTATTAGTTATTATTTTATCAAGCTTTTTAATAAGTTCTATGTCAACATTTTTCCCATATCCTTGATAAACTAAAGTAGACTCTTTAAATCTATCACACAAAACCCATTTATTTTTTTTTAAGTTTGGAGCAATCACCTTATCTATATGATCTTTGCGGGCTGCGTATAAAAGTAAAGTTTCTACTACCCCACTCCATTTATTCTTTTTGCCTTTAACAAGTAATTTTCTGATTATCTCAGCTTCAATTGTACCGCCAGGTTCCCTTGTTGTGATAACATCTCCATATTTAGCAAGTCTTTTTGCTAGTAGTTTAATTTGTGTCGACTTTCCTGATCCTTCACCACCTTCAAATGATATAAATCGTGGCTTGATCACAAATTAAATAAATAGATTTACCACTGAGATGTAGATATAGGAGAAGAACCTTGAAAATATATTGCTTCTATTTACATCATTTACCGACACTACATCAAAATATTCGGGGTCTTCATTTGGAATATCAACTTTTATTTTTCCAATAATATCACCTGAGGTTATTGGAAATTTGATGTTTTCAAATAACTCAATTTCATACTGTAATTCTTTTTCTTTTGTTCTTGGAACTGTCAGCACTATATCTTTAACTGCACCAATTAAAGAGCTGCTTTCATTAGAGCCTGGAATATTTATACTTGCAAATTTTGTAAAATCTTCAAAAAGCCTAATATTCTCGAACTCTCTAAACGACCATGTAATAAGTCTAGAAGAGCCTTGAGATCTTTTTTGTGTACTGCTAAATCCGTTTGTTACAGATATTACGCGTCTATTACCATCTATTGCAGATGCTGCAAGTCCATAACCCGAAACAGATAAGTGACCTGTTTTTAATCCATCAACACCCATATTTTTATACAAAAGAGGATTCCTATTTTTTTGCTTTATATTTGACCATTCAAATTCAGTTTCAGCGAACATGTGATAATATTCAGGGTAATTATTAATTAAATATTGCGATAAGATTGCAAGGTCATACGCAGTAGAGAAATTATTTTTGTCATGCATGCCTGTAGAATTTGTAAACTTTGTGTTGGTCATCCCTATATCCCTAGCCTTTTCAGTCATCATTTTGGCAAAAGATTCTTCTGTTCCAGCAATATTTTCTGCAACAACTATACATGCGTCATTACCAGACTGAACAATAATACCACGCAAGAGATCTTCTACTCTTATGTTTTTGTCCACTTCAACAAACATTGATGAGCCTTCTCTTTCTTTCCAAGCTCTTTCTGAGACTAAAAAAGTATCATCAAGTGATAATGTGCCGTTAGACAATTTTTCAAAAACTATTAATGTCGTCATAATTTTTGTCATTGATGCTGGATAGGTTTTTTTGTCTTTATTTTTTTCAAATAGTACTTTTCCAGTAGTTGCATCAATAACTACTGCTGTTTCAGCATCGGTATCTATGTAAGAAGCAAACGCTAATACTGAATTTAGTAAGAAAATTGATAAGACTGTTAAAATGAATCTATGCATAGAATATTATTATATTAAATATATTGATAAATCTTCATATTTTTTAAATGTGTCATCATTAAGATCTATTAACAATGACTCTACATCGCTATAGGGTCCAATTAATACCTTGTATTCCGTATTGCCTGACAAGTTTTGGCTTTCAAAAATCCTAACATCATAGGTTGATAGATCTCTTTTAATTTTTTGAGCACTTTCTTTGAATGCAAAGCTCGCTATATTAATAAAAATCTTATTATATAAATTTTTATTATTAATATTATTATCAGTAGATAATTCATTTTTTTCTTTTTCAATTACAACAACACTTGATACTGGAGCTTCCAAAACTTTTTTTTCTTCATCGTAAGTATATGCTTTAGAAAGAACAAAACTTTCATTAGAGTCTATAAGAGATATTTTGACTAAATCACCATTCTGATTCATTTCTAGTTCTTTAAAAACAGCTTCAGATAAATTGACTACTTTAATCGAAGAAAATGCTTCTCGATGATTTACTCTTACTAATGCAGATTTACCATTATTAAGGTTTGTAACTTCAATAATTGATGGCAATGGCAATGATCTATGAGCTCCTGATAATGTATCATTATGATAGTATTCTCCATTTTTAGTTTTACTTCCATTTTTTAAACTTGTTTCCAATTGTGCTAAGCCAATTTCCTCAAATTTTTTATAATCATAAGGGTAAAACCACTTGCCATTAACCTGATATGGCTCTTCAATTAGCTTTTCAATTAATTTAATATTATTTTTGTTATTACTGTCTTCAATTACGAGTGGGACAACGTTTGCGATAGTGCAATTAGTAAGAATTAAAAAAATTATTAGTAAAAATATTCTCATTAATAATATTCAATCATATCAGACAATATACCAACTGATAATCCGAAGAAGAGAGATCTGTTCCATTTCATAATAACTTTAAAATTTTCGTAAACTAAAAATTTTCGGCCTTCTTCACCTTCTGGATAAACTAAGTATGCCTGAATATCCCGAAGTGGTAATTTTTCCCCGTTCTTTTTTAATATACCTAATGCAGCCCATTCACTAAGTGATTTTGATATATTAATTTCTTTAGCAGACGTTGTAATAAAATCATCTGGAATAGATTTTGAAGTCATTACCTCTCTGCCCCACGTTAAATCATCATTCCAGCCAGATTCTTTTAAATAATTTGATGATGAAGCAAATACATCCGGCAAGGTAGACCAAATATCTTTTTTACCATCTTTATCAAAATCTGTTGCGTAATTTAAAAAGCTAGACGGCATAAATTGATTTTGCCCCATGGCTCCTGCCCATGAACCCATCATTTCATTAGCTGTAATGTGACCTTGGTCAATGATTGCTAATGCGTTTATGAGTTCATCTGTAAAAAACTCCCTTCTTCTTAGATCGTGCGATAACGTCGATAAAGAACGTATTACATTAAATGATCCTGTATAAGTTCCAAAACTTGTTTCTATGCCCCATAGGGCTAATATAAAGCGGGGTTGCACACCATACTTGTTATATATTCTCAACAATAAATCCTTGTGTTCACTGTATAACTTTTTGCCTTTAAGCATTCTACTTTTCGGAGTCGTATTATTTAGATATTCATCTAGAGTAAGTGTAAATTCTGGTTGAGATCTATCAAGTTCTAGAACCCTTTCATTAATAGCGATATCTCTAAATGATAAATCGATAGTTTCCTCAGATATCCCCTCTTTAGTGGCAATATTTTTAATATTTTCAAGCCATTCGACAAAGCTATAGTCTTCATCTGCTTGCAATGAAGAGAGATTAATTATAGTAAATATAGTTATAATTGATGATATTTTAAATTTTAAATTCATACTTACCTATAAATAGCATAATTTTATGAAAGATATAAAATCACTTGTAGATTTAATTGGTAATACGCCAATAGTTCAAGCTAAAAATATAGATGCAGGTAAATGTAATCTCTTCTTAAAGATGGAAAATATGAATCCTGGCTCATCTATAAAAGACCGCGTTGCACTCCAAATAATAAATGACGCTGAAAAGAACGGAGATTTGGTAAAGGGATCAACGGTTGTCGAGGCTACAGCTGGCAATACAGGCCTTGGATTAGCACTAATAGCTTTATTAAAAGGTTATAAAGCAAAAGTTATAATATTAGATAAAATGAATCAAAATAAGATTTTTCATTTAAAATCACTTGGTGCTGAAGTAATGCTTGCAAAAAGTGATGTGGGCCCCGATAGTCCTGAACATTATGTAAATATGGCTAAAAGAGTTGCCGCTGAAACTGACAACTCATTTATGGCCAATCAGTTTACTAATAAATCAAATCCTCTAGCCCATGAATTGACCACCGCACCAGAGATTTATAACCAAATGGATGGAGATGTTGATGCAATTGTCTGTGGCGTTGGCACTGGCGGGACTATTTCCGGTATTGGTAAATTTTTTGAGAAGAATAACCCAAAAACTGAAATGGTACTTGCCGATCCTGAGGGCTCAATTGTAAAAGACGCTGTTGAAAAAAAACCTTTAAAAGAAGCTGATTACAAGTGGTTAGTTGAAGGTATTGGAGAAGACTTTCTTCCCGATACACTAGATCTTAAATATATTAAAAAAGCTTATTCAGTGAGCAATGAAGAAGCTTTTCAAACAATTCGTACTCTTGCGTTAAAAGAGGGGATATTAGGCGGATCATCTAGCGGAACATTAATTTGTGCCGCATTAAAGTATTGCCATGAACAAAAAGAAAAGAAAAATGTTGTCACATTTGTTTGTGATAATGGTGAAAAATATTTAAATACAGCGTATAATAGTGAATGGCTAAAAGAAAAAAATCTGATTTAAGAAAAATCAATCAATTTGATACATTGTCTGTGCATGCAGGCATTAAAAGTGATCCGCTTACTGGCGCTGTTATGACTCCTATCTACGCAACATCTACATTTGCACAAGATACGCCAGGTAAAGATAAGGGGTATGAATATTCAAGATCTCAAAATCCGACACGTGAAGTTTTAGAAGCTTCACTCGCTGAATTAGAAAACGGACATAGGGCTTTTGCTTTTGCGTCAGGAGTTGCAGCTCAAACAGCAGTTATAGATCTCCTAAAACCTGGAGATCATGTTATTGCATTTGATGATTTATATGGTGGAACCTTTCGACTGTTTAATGAAATTAAAGCTAAATCATCAAATATAGATTTCACTTTTGTGGATCTAAACACAAATTTTAGCAAACATATTCGAAAGAATACAAAGATGATTTGGGTAGAAACTCCTACGAATCCACTTTTAAAAATTGCCGACCTAAAACGAATTTCTCGCATAGCAAAGAAACATAAGATTATAACTGTTTGTGATAATACTTTTGCAACGCCAATAAATCAAAGACCATTAGATTTCGGTATTGATATAGTAAATCATTCAACTACCAAGTACATAAATGGGCACTCTGATATTATTGGTGGTTCACTTGTCATTGGTAAAAATAAAACATTAGAAAAGAAACTAGCATTAATACAAAACTCTACAGGAGCAGTACCAAGCCCGTTTGATTGTTTTTTAATTCTAAGAGGGATTAAGACTCTTTCACTTAGAATAAAAAAACATAATGAAAATGGGATCAAAATTGCGAGGTTTTTAAAAGGTCATAAAAAACTCTCTGATGTTACCTACCCCGGCCTAACAAATCATAAGCAAAGCGATATAGCTAAAAAACAAATGAATGGATTCGGTGGAATGATTACGTTTATTCACAGAGGTACAATGTCAGATATCTCAAAGTTTATGAAGAAACTTAAGATATTCACTATTGCAGAAAGCCTCGGCGGAGTTGAGTCACTTATAGAATCTCCTGCATTAATGACACATGCTTATTTAGAAGATAAGTCATACAATCAAGTGCCTAAAAAACTAGTTAGACTCTCTGTTGGAATAGAAGATTCAGAAGATTTAATTAATGATCTCATGCAAGCTTTAAAATAATTAAAGTGTACTCAAAACAGCATTTACAATTGAAGACAGTCGTGAATTTGATGTATCGGACCTACTAGTTATGACAACAGGAGATATACCTCCTGTAACAAAACCTCCTGCTGTACAGTTCATAAAATTAACCATAATCTTCACTAATGAATTACCTGTTTCAACATTGGGAACGACAATTACATTTGCATTTCCAGCAACACTGTTATGAATTCCTTTAATTTTAGCCGCTTCAGATGATATTGCGTTATCAAATGCAAATGGCCCATTAATGTCTGTAGTTGGATGCTCTATTCTAGACCAATCAACTAGATCTTTCGCGTCAACTGAACTCTGCATTTGAGATAAAACTTCTTCGGTTGCAGATAGTATAGCTATTTTTGGTTCGAAATTTGGAAGTTTTGAAGTAAATTCAATAACGTTATTTATAATGTGTTTTTTCGTTTCTACATTAGGATTTATATTCAATGCGCCATCCGTGATAATTAAAGGAGTTCTGACATTATCTGGAAAAGTCATGAACCATATATGACTCAGCCGCCTTCCTTTCACTAGGAGTTTATGTTCAGATCTAATATACTCTGACATCAAAACATCTGTATGCAAATGACCCTTAACGATTAAATAAGGATCTTCTATGCGATCACTAGCTAATCTGCATGCGATCTTTGAGGACTCTTCTTCAGTAGATGAATTAATAATTTCAGGTTGCAAATGCCAGTTTAAATCATCCAATAATGCCGCAATAATGTCTTTGTTTCCTATTAGAAGGGGTTCTAAGATTCCCATCTCAAAAGACTCTTTAATTGGTTCGAGCGATAATTTGTTAATAGGATTTACAATTAATGAGACTTTTTTTATATTTTTGTCAATAAAATCAATGTTTTGTATCATTTGTTTAAAGTATATATTTTAAATTAAAGCAATACTTAAAAATAAATGTCTTAAGTACTGATATTATTTCATATTTTTAAAATAATTTAATAAATAGGCACCAATTATTACTATTAATAAAATTGCAGAAAATGAATAAAAAATCATTGATAGATCTTGGAATAATGTAACAAAAAAACTAACCATGATATCTAAAATATCAAAGTTAATGCCCAGTAAAGCAAATAAAAGAATGAAACAGTAACCAGGCCGCCTATTATCCAGTCTAACATAGTGCTATACTTAACATATAAAGGATTATATTTATACATTTATGCAAAAAGACTATGATTTAATCATATATGGCGCCACAGGTTTTACTGGCCGTTTGGTGGTAGAGTATTTGGACAAAAATTATTCTGAAATCAATTGGGCAATCGCTGGCAGAAATGAAAAAAAACTAGATAAAATATCGAGCAATACCGCCTATAAACCTAAATATTTCATTGCTGATAGTGAAGATATTGCAGGTTTAAATAAAATTGCTGCTCAAGCAAATGTCATAGCTTCGTTGGCAGGACCTTTTAATCGATACAGCGATAAATTGGTAGGATGTTGTGTGACAAATAATACCCATTACGTAGATATTACTGGTGAAAATATATGGGTTAGAGATTTAATAGATAAACATCATGAAGAAGCAGAAAAAAAAGGAATTAAGATCATTCCTTCATGTGGGTATGATTCAATTCCATCAGATATGGGATGTTTTTATTTGCAAAGATCTCTTGGTGAAAACTTGTTGTCTGTTGATGGTTATCATCGAGGAGGTGGTGGTGTAAGCGGTGGAACAATTGAAAGTGCTTTTACAATGAAAAATTATAAAACAAACTACTCAATCGGACACCCTTTCCTATTAAATAGTAAAGATTTCATAGAAAAACAAAATAAAGAAGCTAGTAAAGACACATTTAAAATAAAGTACATAGACAGCATTAAATCATGGTCTGCACCTTTTGTTATGTCTATTGCTAATACAAGGGTTGTCAGAAGAAGTGTTGAATTACATGAGCTTAATCAGTCAGGTTATGGATCGGAATTTACTTATAAAGAGTTTATGAATGTTAAAAAATACTCATCTGCCCTAATGGTATCAATTGGATTAGCAATATTAGGATTAATGATTGTAAGTCCAATAAGTTCTTTGTTTAGAAAATTATTTACAAAGCCGGGCAATGGACCTGATAAAAAAACGCGTGATAATGGATGGTTTGAAAGTATATTTATTGGCGAAAATACTAATAATGAATTTTATAAGTTGAGAATTTATGGAGATGGAGACCCAGGCTATAAAACTACAGCTAAATTCATATGTGAGTCTGCATTATGCTTAGTTAAATCTGATGGATATTTAGAAAATACAAACAAAGGAGGCGTCTTAACTACTGCAACTGGACTTGGTGACCATCTTATAAAAAGACTTAAAAACGCAGATATCCTATTTGAGGGACCAGAAAAGATAGCAAAAACAATTACTTAATTTGTAACCCAAAATGGGTGCACAGAATCGTACAAAAATAAAATTATAGTGCATAACAATTCATTATATTTTATGATTTTACAGAAAATAAACGCTGGAGTTTTCAACAATATGGTTCAAGATGAAACCGGTACCTTTGTTATGAATAAAAATCAACCTTCTCATGTAAGCAGTGAAATTGACAACGACACTGTGAAGAAGGTCAGAGAGCTGTCTAAATTAAGAAAAAGTATTGAACTCGATTTAAAAGCAATCGCAACAAAGACAAAGATCTCAACAAATCAATTAAAAAATATAGAATCATTCAAATTTGAAAAATTACCCCCCAACCCAATGAGAACGTCATTTATTGATCAATATTGTTCAGTAATCGAAAAAGCAAATAAAATTAATACTATTTAAGGATAATTTCTTTTCAAAAGCTTATTATATAAATAAGCGAATAAAACTAACATCAACGCACCAACGGCCACTGGAAACAAAACAAAAGATATTCCCTGACCTGTTAGAATAACAATAATTGGATTAGCACCTGCTGGTGGATGTATAGTATTAGTAACGATCATCACAAAGATTGCTAATCCTACAGCTAGTCCCAGAGCAATAAAATGATCGCCTATTAAATACAAAACGATAACACCTGATAAAGCTGATAATACATGACCAAGTAAAATATTGGTTGGTTTCGCTAATGGACTCTCATGCACAGCCATCACTAAAACCACAGAAGCACCGAATGGCGGAATCAGCCAAATTGTTCCCTCAAATGAATTTTCTAGAAAAGCTAAAAAACTTATGAAAATTAATGCTCCAAGCGCACTCAATAATGCATTGATTATTTTGTTATTATTCATTAATGATAACTATGATGATTAAGCTATACATTACAACATTTATATATTTTATTATTATTGATTTAATAGGTATCAGTTTATTTGTTAGAAAAGTTTATGAAAACAACTTGCCGAAAGACGTTAAATTAGATTTTAATTTGCCAGTTGCATTGATTTTTTATTTTATTTTTGTATTTGGTTTAGTTTATTTTGTCATAGCTCCAAACAAAGATAACGGCGTTTCATCAATTATAATGCCTTCTATTATTTATGGCCTTGTTACTTACGCTACTTATGCGCTAACTGTAAAAGCTGTATTTAATACACTTAATACACAAATAATTGTGTTTGATATAATATGGGGAATGTTATTGTGCCTATCGATATCAGTCCTCACTATTTATACTGTTTCTAAATTTGAGTTTCTGAATTAAAGATTGTCATATATTTTAATTCTAATAAATTAAAAATTCGTGGAGAGGTGGCTGAGTGGTCGAAAGCATCAGTCTTGAAAACTGACGAGGGAGCAATTCCTCCGTGGGTTCGAATCCCACCCTCTCCGCCATAAACTTCAAATAAATTTGATTTAGTAATATTTATTTACCGCTGATCAATCTGATAATTTGGGCTTTGCCACGTTTGCAACTCTATGCGCGTTAAAGGTTTAGAACCTAATATTTCATCACTAATTTTCTCAGCAATCATTATTGTAGGCGCGTTTGTATTGCCATTTGGAGCAAAAGGCATAATAGAAGCGTCAACAATTCTAAGACTAGTGATACCGTGAACTTTACCTGAATTATCTACTACTGCATATTTGTCTGTTTTTAAACCCATACGCGCAGTGCAAGCTAAATGCCATTGGCTAGTCGTGTGCGAATTCAGTTTGGCATCAAGGTCAGCATCTGATTTACAATTATCCCCAGGAAAAATTTCTTCCCCCTTTAAATCAGAAAATGACGGTTGATCTAATAATTCACGAACTAAATGAATTCCTTTACGCATTAATTCCCTATCACGTTTATCTTTTAGATAATTAACTAAGATACGAGGTGGATCAGCAGGGTTATTTGAGCGCAATTCAATCTTACCGCGACTATGCGTTCGCATTAAACCAACATGCACCTGAAACGCATGCTCCTTTAACGGTTGCCATGAATTATTTTCCATCGCAATAGGTGAAATACATAATTGCAGATCTGGATATTCAACTCCTGGCCCAGACCTAATACATGCAACAGAATCAAAATGATTAGATGCGCACATCCCTTCTTTAGTTAAAAGCCATTGAATGCCTGCGCCTATGCTGTTTAGTCTTTTTGTCTTTGGCCATAATGTAACAGGCTTTAAGCATTTATATTTTATCATAAAATCAGGATGATCCTGAAGGTTTTGCCCAACACCAGGTATGTCAGCTATAAGATTAATGCCCATTGATTTCAGATGATCTTTCGGACCAATTCCTGAAAGCATTAGTATGTGTGGAGATCCAACCGCACCAGCACAAAGAATGACTTCTTTATTTGATTTTACATTAAATATTTTATTTTTATTATCTTTAAAGCAAACTCCTGTTGCCTTATTATTTTCAAGAATTAATTTGCACACAAGTGCTTTTGTAATAATGGTTAAATTTTTTCTATCACGCACTGGGTCAAGATATCCTCGTGTTGTACTCCATCTTTCTCCTTTAAATACAGTCCGATCAAAAATGCCAAAACCTTCCTGGCAATATCCACTAATGTCATCTGTTTCTTTGTATCCTGCTTCTTTTCCTGCATTAATAAAGGCAATGGAAAGTGGATCTTTGGGTACACTTCTATGCACTCTTAAAGGTCCAGAATCGCCTCTAAAATCATCTCCACCGCCACTATAGGATTCCATTTTTTTAAAATAAGGCAAGACATCAGCGTAACCCCAGCCGTCACAACCCATTTGTCTCCAGCCTTCATAGTCTAATGAATTTCCCCGAATAAATACCATGCCATTTATTGATGAAGATCCACCAAGAGTTTTGCCGCGATCATGTTGCAGCTGTCTCCCTGCAAGCTCAGGTTCTGGTTCACCTTTAAATGCCCAATTATGCTTTGTACTTTTAAGGTTTAATAAGACGGCACCGGGCATTTTCAATGTTATAGATTTATCTTCCCTGCCAGCCTCAAGAAGAAGAACACGGTTTTTTGGATTTTTTGACAGTCTATTTGCTAATACACACCCAGCTGAGCCAGCGCCAACTATGATATAATCATATTCAGTGTCTATATTTTTCATTGTAAATTGGTTTTTTTAGTGTTCATCAATGCTTTTTAACTAGTGCATAGTAAGCTATTATTCAAATAAAAATCTACTAAATGAAAGAAAATAATCTTCTTGCAATAACATATATCATGCTTGGCATGACAGCATTTGCATTGCAGGATACTGTCATAAGATTGCTTGCAGTTGATATTTCAATTCTGCAGGTAATGTTTGCTCGTAGTGTTGTTGCATTAATTCTCTTAACTCTCTTTTTAAAAATTTCTAAAAAAGACATTATATTAAAAACCGAGTTTCCTAAATTATCAATCTTTAGAACAGTAATGTTTATTTTAGCTTTTGTTTTCTATTATATAGGTCTTCATTATTTAACTTTTGCTGAAGCTACTGCACTATTTTTTACAGCGCCATTTTTCATTACGATATTTTCAGGAATATTTTTGAGAGAAAAGATAGGGTTAATAAGGTGGGCAATCATTGTGTATGGATTTATTGGCGTATTGTTCATTGTCTCACCCGACATTAACTCATTCAATATATATATGATCTACCCTATTCTTTGCGCTGCTGGTTATTCTGCAAATATGATAATTATCAAATACACATCTGAAAAAGATAATGTTTATACTCAAACATTACATGTTTATATCGCTACGATAATTATTTGTCCTATAATTACATTTTCAGGAATATTTTTAGACTTTGGTAATTCGAATAGTGAAGTTTTAAATTTTCTTTTTAGAGATTGGTTTTTTAATGATCCGAAGTCCTTATTCATGATATTTGTCGTGGGAGTGTCTGTAATATTTGGATTTATTTTTCTCTTTAATGCATATAGACATGGAAGGCCTTACATTATAGCACCGTTTGAATATATATTTTTGATATGGGCTGTTATATTGGGTTGGTTTATATGGAGTGAAACAGTAGACCTTAAAACTTGGGCTGGTATTGCAATAATTGTTTCTGCCGGAATATTTATTTTATATAGAGAAAAAGTAAAAGATCAAAATATTACTACTGATCAACCAATCAGATAATTAGTCTCTAAAATTTACAAATTGTAAAGGTAGCTCTAGTTTCAATTCATTAATCTTAGACATCACATCTTGTAAATTATCTTTTTTAGCACCGCTAATTCTCAACTCATTGCCTTGAATTTTTGCCTGGACCTTCAATTTTGTATCTTTAATCATTTTGGTAATCTTCTTTCCCATTTCTTGATCAATTCCTTCCAGTAAATCGTACTTCTGTCTAATGGTATTACCAGAAGCGTTTTCCGAAGATTTAAATTTTACTGCTTTTGGGTCAATTTTTCTTTTTATTAAATGCGATGTAAGTATTTCTATTACTTGTTTTGCCTTCATATCATCTTCTGTTAAGAGAGTTACGATATTGTCTGAGCGCTCTAATTTAGATATGGATCCTTTAAAATCATATCTTTGAGTTATTTCTTTCATTGCATTAGATACTGCATTGTCAATTTCTTGCATTTCTATGCGACTAACGACATCAAAACTTGGCATGATTATATAACCTCATCTTCATAAAATTTTTTTATTTCTTCATCACTGTAGCCAATTTCTCTCATAATATCATTATTATCTTGACCAATTTCAGGTGCCTTTTTAATTTCAGCTTTATTATCAGAGCTAAATCTAGGTGCAGGTGCTGGCTGAATTACTCCATCCACATCAATAAAGTTGTTTCTATCAATCATGTGAGGATGGTCTTTAGCTTCATTTATTGACAATACAGGCGCGTAACATACATCAGAACCCTCAAAAAATTCATTCCATTCACTTATATTTTTAGTTTTAAATATAGTTTCTAATTTTTCTTTTAACTTCGGCCACTCGTTCATGTCCAATTGATTACTAAATTCACTCTGAAGCTCTAATTTTTCAATTAGTAGCTGGTAAAATTGAGGCTCAAGTGAGCCTAGAGATATAAATTTATGGTCTTTTGTTTCATAGACTTGATAAAATGGAGCTCCCCCATCAAGCAAATTCATTCCTCTCTTATTAACATCCCAAAGACCTGATTGTGATAAGCTATAAAAAATTGACGTGAGAGTTGAAACACCGTCTATCATAGCCGCATCAACTACCTGCCCTTTGCCAGTTTTTGAAGCTGATAATAATGCAGCACAAACTCCAAAAGCTAAAAACATAGTACCCCCGCCATAATCACCAATAAGATTTAAAGGCACTGTTGGTTTCTCAATAATTCCTATTGAATGTAGCGCGCCAGCCAGTGCAATGTAATTAATATCATGACCAGCAGCTTTGGATAGCGGACCCGTTTGCCCCCAGCCAGTAACCCTCCCGTATACCAATTTTGGATTTATTTTCATACAGTCACTAGGTCCCACACCAAGTTTTTCAGTAACGCCTGGCCTAAAACCTTCTATTAATGCATCAGCGCTTTTAATAAGGCTATTAAATATATCGAGTGATTCTTTATTTTTAAGATTCAAACTAAAAGACTTTTTATTTCTTCCTGTAATATCATATTTTGGCTTTGTATGAGGTAATGCTGTTTTTTTTCGATCTATTCTTATGACCTCAGCGCCTAGATCTGCAAATAACATTCCACATAATGGACCTGGGCCTATTCCAGATAATTCAATTATTCTATATCCACTAAGTACACCCATACAATTGATTATAGCGAGGCCAATTCTTTTGCAAAGCTAAAACCTTTATATATTCTCTGTTTATCAGAGATTTTACTAAAATTATAAACAAGTGTTTGATCAGTTCTTAATTTAATATCAAATTTATTAAGATTTATAAAATCAATCAATTTGTCGCTCTTATCAAATTTATTATTTCTAAATTTAATGGTTAGACCTTTCTTCCCAAGATCAAATTTTTCTATACTTAATTGTTTACACAAAATTCTTAATTCAGTGATTTTGAATAAGTGATTAACTTCATTAGGCATTAATCCAAATCTTTCTTCCATTTCTTTCTTAACTTCAGTCAGTTCACTATTAGTATTTAAATATGCTAATTTTCTATAAAAGAATAATCGTGTATTTAAGTTTGGTATGTATTTTTCAGGAATTAAAACACTTAAACCTAAATTGAGCTGTGGAGACCAGTCATTATCAATTGAATCGCTATCATTTTTCAGTTCAATTATTTTGTCTTTTAAAAGACGATGATATAACTCTAATCCAATTTCTTTTATATGACCTGATTGTGCGTCACCAATTATATTACCAGAACCTCTCATATCAAGATCATGACTTGCTAAATTAAAGCTAGACCCCCTACTATTGAATTTTTTTAGTAAAGAAAGTCTTTTAAATGAATTTTCAGTAATACCGTTAATATCTTTCACGGTATAATAGCAGAAAGCCTCAATATTTGACCGTCCAATCCTCCCTCTTAATTGATAAAGTTGTGATAATCCAAACTTATCTGCATTATGAATAATCATAGTATTAGTTTTTTGCAAATCTAAACCCGACTCAACAATCGTCGTGCATAACAATAATTGAAATTCATTATTGTAAAAATCAATCATGGTATTCTTAAGTTTTTTGGGCGGCATTTGTCCATGAGCAATCTTATATTTTAACTCAGGCATTGCTTTTTTTAGAAAATCATCAATTTCTTTCAGTTCTTTAATTCGAGGACATACGTAATAAATTTGTCCATTTCTATTTAGTTCTTTTTGAATGGCATCTTTAAGATCTTGTTCATTAAAATTTATTACTTCTGTCGCTATTGATTGTCTATTTAAAGGTGCAGTAGAGATAATGGATAAATCTCTTAATCCCACCAAAGACATTTGAAGAGTTCTTGGAATCGGTGTTGCAGTAAGGGATAATACGTGAATATCTGACCGCAAATTCTTAATTTTTTCTTTTTGAGAGACACCAAAATGTTGCTCTTCATCAATAATCAGCATGCCCAAATTTTTAAATTTAATTTTATTACCTAGTAGTGCATGTGTGCCAACAACTATATCAAGCTCGCCATTATTTATTTTTTCTAAAGTTGAACGAGTTTCTGAGGCTGAAACTAATCTTGATAACTGACCTATTTTAATTGGAAAATTTTTAAATCTTTTAATAAAGTTTTCGTAATGTTGCTGACACAGAAGTGTCGTTGGAACAATGATTGCTACTTGAGCACCATTTAGTGCTACATTGAACGCACCTCTAAGTGCAACCTCTGTTTTGCCAAAACCCACATCGCCACATATCAATCGGTCCATAGGAGCGCCATGACTTAGATCTGCTAAAATATCTGAAGTAGCGTTAACTTGATCTTCTGTATCTTGGAACTCAAATTCATTTATAAAATTAGAATAGTAAGGTTCTTGTATCCTATATTTTTTTCCTTTTTTTAATGATCTTTTAGCTGCAATGACTATTAATTCCTCAGCTATTTCCTTAATTTTATTTTTTGCACTAGCCTTTCTAAATTGCCAATGTGAATTGCCTAACTTATCAACTTGTACATATTCATTGTTGCCACCGTATTTACTCAATAATTCTATATTTTCTACGGGAACATAAAGTTTATCATCATTAAAATAATTTAACTCAATACAATCATGACTATTCCCAAGAACTTCTAATTTCTTTAAACCTCGAAATTTACCAATTCCATGGTTAGCGTGTACTATTAAGTCATTGTCCTCAAAACTACTTAGGTCTGATAAAAAAGTGTCGGCTTTAATTGATCTCTTTCCTTGATTAAAAGCAAATTCATTAAATGGCCGAATAACTGCTCTGCTAATTTTTTGTACAGTTTTTTGAGTCTTTAAATCAAATTCTTCAAACCTATCTATGTCGTTTCCAAATAAATTTATTCTTATTGGCTTTGCAAATTCTGATGGAAAGATATCAATAACATCTCCTTTAACAGAAAATTCGCCAGGTTCACGTATTGAACTTACCCTGACATATCCATTGGTTGATAAATAATTGAGTGTTAATTCGTAATCGAATTTATTATCTAAATTAATATTTAAGTTTGACAGTTTAGATGGTGTAACTAGTGCTTCAGATGGCATTACAGTAAAGTATAATCCTTAAGAAGAGTGAATACTCTATTGTTTAAAGACTCTGGAATTTCTTTTTTATTTAATGCATATTGATAAATATCGTTATCATCCATTTCAAGTATTGTTTCAAGCATTACAAGCTCATCTTCATTAAATAAAGATAGGTACTTATGTGCAAATTTTCCCAAAATAAGATCCATTTCCTTGGATCCACGATGAGTGGACTTGTATAATAGTTTTTTTTGAAATGTTGATAAATCTTCCATATTTTTTAATTTATTTGATACATTAGATATATGAGGCCTAAAATCTTATACAAGCTTTTTTCAAATATAATATCACTTAAAGGCATTGGACCAAAAAATGCTAAGGTTATAGAAAGGTTATGTGGCAAATATGTTATAGATCTCTTATTTCATAAGCCATCTACATACATTGATAGAAGAAACAGTCCAAAAATAATTGATCTTGAAGAAGGTAAAATTGCAACTATCATAGTCACGATAGATAGTCATTCACCATCATTCAATAAAAGGATGCCCTATCGCATTAATTGCACAGACAATACTGGAGCTATTTCAATCGTATATTTTAACTTGCGAGGCCCCTATCTAAAAAAAATATTTCCGGTAGGAAGGCAGAAAGTAATTAGTGGTAAATTTGAAAAATTTAATGAAAACTTCCAGATAACGCATCCCCAACATGTAGTAGACTTAGAAAATTTAGATAGTGTCAAAAAAATTGAGTGTATTTATCCACTTACTGCTGGATTGACATCAAAAACTATACAAAAATCTATAAATTCGGCATTAATTAATCTTGATCCTCTTCCAGAATGGATACCTGACGATAAAATTAAAATAAATAATTGGCCGAATTGGAATGAAGCCATTAAAAAAATACACAACCCTGTTAATACATCAGACTCGGTTAATTCTCTTTTTCTTGAAAGATTAGTTTTTGATGAGCTATTAGCTCAGCAACTAACGATACGTCTTATAAAAAACAAAATAAGCCATACCCAGGGCATAGCTATAAGAAGAAATAATAAATTAATAAAAAAATTGGAAGAAAATCTTGATTTTAGTCTCACTAGCGATCAATTGAAAACTATAGAGGAAATATCAAACGATCAGTCAAAGCCAAACAAAATGCTTAGACTGTTACAAGGAGATGTTGGGAGCGGAAAAACAATTGTTGCTTTGTTTGCTATGATGCAATGTTTAGAAAATAACAAAAGATCTATACTCATGGCACCAACAGAGATACTTGCTGAGCAACATTTCAATACAATAGTAAAGATCGTTAACTCAATGGATCTAACATGTTCATTGATAACCTCGTCAACAAAAGATAATCATAATTTTGACGCAGATATTTTGATTGGTACTCATGCTCTATTTCAAGAAAAGGTATCTTTTGTTAATATTGGCTTAGTTGTGATTGATGAGCAGCACAAATTTGGTGTTCACCAAAGAATCTTACTTAATGAAAAAGCAGGAAACGAATGTGATGTATTGCTCATGACAGCAACTCCTATTCCAAGAACGTTAGAACTTGCCGCTTATGGAGACACTGATATTTCTAAAATTATGGAAAAACCAAAAAATAGGAAAGAAATTAATACTAAGTCAATAAATATAAATAAAGTCGAAGATCTGAAGAACAGTCTTAATAAAATAATTAATAAAGGTGAAAAAATCTATTGGGTTTGTCCTTTAGTCGATGAGTCTGAAAAACTTCAATTGCAATCTGTAAATGAAAGATTAAAAGATCTCAGAAATTATTATAGCGATTATTCGGTCGAAATTGTGCACGGACAAATGCAGCAAGAAGATAAGAATTCAGTTATGCAAAAATTCAAATCTGGAAAAGTTAATATATTAGTCGCTACTTCAGTAATAGAAGTTGGCATAGACGACCCTGATGCTACTGTAATTATAATTGAAAATGCAGAAAGATTTGGACTTTCACAGCTTCATCAATTACGAGGGAGAGTTGGAAGAGGTGAGAAGACCTCAACCTGCATTTTATTGTTTAACGGTCCTCTTACTGAAAATGCTAAAAGAAGAATAAAAATTATGAAAGAAACCAACGATGGATTCAAAATTGCTGAGGAAGACCTGGATATTAGAGGTGCAGGAGAAATTCTTGGATCCAAGCAAAGCGGCGTGCCAAATTTTAAACTATCAAACCTTGATAAACATAAACACCTATTAGAAGAAGCGAGGGAAACAGCAATCAAGACCATTAAGAATGATCCTGAATTAAAAACACCGCTTGGAAAAGCGCAAAGAGTATTGCTTCATTTGTTTAGAAATGATGTCGCAATTGATTATCTTAAAACGGGATAATTATTTTGTTGGAGGTACAACCATACCTGCAGAAACAACTAATTTTATCGCATCTTCAACAGACATATCAAGTTCTACAGCATCTTCCTTGGGTATAAAGAGCAAAAAACCTGATGTTGGATTTGGCGTTGTCGGAACGAATACATTGACCATATCGATCTTTTTACGATCTTTTATTTCACCCTTAGTTTCACCAGTCATGAAACCTATCGCATAGATGTCTTTCCTTGGATATTCAATTAAAACAACTTTTTGATAAGCTGCATCTGCATTAGAAAATGTTTCAGTGATTTGCTTGATCGCTTTGTAAACATTTCCTGCAAATGGTATTCTGGTAATAAGGTTATCAAAGTAACCTAGTATTGCTTTTCCAAATAAGGTTGAAAAAATCAATCCAATTAAAATAAAAGATAAAAAAGCAATAATTAGTTCTAATCCAGGTATTTCGTACCCAATTATTTCTGGAAGCAGCCCATTGGGATTAAATCTTTGAGGTACTAATCCTGCAATAAATTCAACTATAAATATAGTTATGTATATTGTAGCCCCAATTGGCGCTGAGATTAATAATCCGGTAAAGAAATACCTTTTTATAAAATTTACGAAGCTATTTCCTTTTTTCTTATCTAATTCTGACATAAGCTTATTCTTGGAATAATAGAATATCACAGTTTTTTAATTAGGGTAATTAATAATGGCTATATTTGCAGAGTATGCGAATTATGACGGCGTTGGATTAAGTGAGTTAATAAAGAAAAAAGAGATTTCTCCTATCGACCCCTTAGACTCAGCAATTGACCTCATTGAAAGATTAAATCCAAAGCTAAATGCTGTTCACAGGACCATGTATCACTATGCATTTGAATCTATAAATAGGAATAGTGATCTCAAAGGACAATTTGCAGGTGTACCAATGCTATTAAAAGATATGGACAGTTCACTTGCTAATTACAACATGATGCAAGGAAGCAAATACCTAAAAAATACCAAAATGAACTATGATAATGAATTAACCAGACAGTTTCGAAACACTGGGGCATTAATTTGCGGCAAATCAGCAACGCCAGAGTACGGATTAATGATTACTACCGAGCCACTTGAATTTGGACCAACAAGAAACCCTTGGAACCCAAATTTAACTACTGGAGGTTCCTCTGGTGGAGCGGCTTCAGGTGTAGCAGCAAGAATGGTTCCTTTTGCACACGCGAGTGACGGAGGAGGATCAATTAGAATTCCTGCAGCATCATGTGGATTAATTGGATTAAAGCCAAATAGAGCACGAACTTCATTTGGACCTTCACATGGTGACAAATGGGGAGGATTAACTCATTCAGGCGTTGTATCAAGAACAGTACGTGATACTGCTCACATGTACGATGCAATTTTTGAAAACAGTGTGGGAGACCCCTACTCAGTTCATTATGAAAAGGGATCATTAATTAAATCTTTGGATGATAGGAAAAAATTAAAAATTGGATTCAATCTAAAAAGTCCAGTAGGCATAGATCCATCAAAAGATGCTGTAGAGGCCATAAAATATAATGCAAAACTCTGTGAAGATTTAGGGCATGATGTTGAAGAAATGAATTTTACTTATGATGGCCGTTTAGCTTCAAGGGCATTTACAGTAATTATAACATCTCATGTGAGTCAAATGTTCAATGAGTTAAAAGATGTTGTGGGCAGAAAATATAGATCGCATGAAGTTGAAACCGCTACAAGATTATTTGATTATTTAGGTAAAAGTTTTAGAGCAAGTGATTATACTTGGGCCCGATATACAATGCAGTCAATCGCACGTTTCGTAATGCAAGCGACTGATAAATATGATGTTGTTTTAACCCCTATTATTTCACAGTATCCACCTGAAATTGGAAAAATTAGACCTGACAGACAATCAAAAATAATTAGTGAAATTATAATGAAGTTAAAACTCGGTTTTGTGTTCAGAATTAAACCGATACGCGATGCTATTTTGAATGGTCTTGCGCCTCAAAGTCTTTGGTATGCGCCAGATGCACTTCTTCAAAATATCACCGGCCAACCATCAATTTCTATTCCAACCTATTGGTCGAAAGATAATATTCCCCTAGGAGTTCAATTTGCTTCGAGATATGCTGATGAACATACCCTTATATCTTTAGCGGCTCAACTTGAAGAAGCGGCGCCATGGATACAGAGAATACCAAATCTATAAATTTTTTCTTTTGATCTGATCATTAAAGCAAAATGTTAACGAAAAGATGCTAATAACATGTATGCTCACAATAGCTTTTTGCATTAATACATTTTGAACCAAAAGCTCTTCATTGAGCCGTGGACTGCCAGCGTTTAATTGATAAATCACGTATATTGCCGTGGAAATAAGAAAAATAATATTAACTATAGTATATTTATTATCTGCATCACTTAAGAAAAAGGCAATAACAAAGAAAGCTGATGCTGGGATGAGCCATCTAAATGCATTAATAGCAAAAAATGCGTGTGCTTCTCTGTATAGATCGTGTGGTGTAAGCGCTACACCAGCGAAGAAAACCATTCCTATAAAAAATAATACAGCCGCGATGTATGCACATACATATGACGTTTTATTTTCTCTAAACAAAGATGGAATAAAAAAACTTGATATACCCACCAACAAGAAGCAAAAAAGAGCTGTATTAAAGAAAAAAGATGAAATGCTATTAATGTCTCCCGCAAATGTAATATACCCGCCTAATTCACTTAAAAAATTATGACTAAATGAGTACCCAACTTGATTAGGATTATGAATATTGCCACCAGGAAAAAAGAAAGAAGCAATTATTACTGATGTAACAAAAAAAATTGATACGAAGCGAATAACATAAACTGTCCAAAATTTTGTCATTTATTGACCGTCCTTAATGAGTTTGTTGAGTCCAAAAGTAAATATAATTATTGT
>CACKXV010000007.1 GCA_902604225.1 uncultured Pelagibacteraceae bacterium
GACCTTTCAATTGACTTCAGGCTGGATGAAAAGGAAGAATATAAAAATTGGTATAATTTCGATCATGAAAGTTTTGAATTAAATGAAAATTTTCAATTTGGCCTTACAGAATTTAATAGGGAGAGTATAAAAGAAAGTAAACATGTTGCTAATCCAGGGTGTTATGCAACAAGTGTATTAGTTCCATTAATAGAATTGGTTTCAAAGGATGCAATTGAGCAAGATGATATTATAATTGATGCAAAATCTGGATATTCTGGCGCAGGAAAAACAAAGCCCAAGCATGAGCTCATAAAAGAAGTAAGTGAAAATATTGCAACATATGGAGTTGGTGACCATAAGCACATAGCTGAAATAAATCAGGAGTTATCAAAAAATACTAAAAATAAAGTTGAAGTTTTTTTTGCTGCAAATCTAATACCAGTTGAAAGAGGTATCTTAAGTAATATTTATGTAAATCTTAATAACAAAACATTAAATGAACTTTATGAAATTTTAGTTGAACGATTTAAAGAAGAGAAATTTATTGAAGTACTTCCGATAGGTGATATTCCCAAAACTAAAGATGTAGTTGGTACAAATAATTTAGTAATTGGTTTGAAAAAAGGCTATAAAGAAAATAAAATCTGTATAGTTAGTGCTTTAGATAATCTCTTAAAAGGTGCAGCAGGACAGGCGATACAAAATTTTAACGTAATGAATGATTTTGATGAAGGCGAAGGGATATTAATGTGAAAAAAATTAATTTATTAGTTATATTTTTATTATCATCTTTTCTATTTATTAGCTGTTCAAAAATTGAAAATTTTTCTTTTTATGAGTACTTCATAAATCCAGATATTTCTGACATTGATATGGGTAATGATATCTCAAGTGATAAACCTGATATTGAGAGCGTTCCTGAAAAGGTAGTAATCAATGAGTAAAGTTCTGGGTATAGGCATAGCAGGATTAGGAACTGTTGGAACAGGTTTTTTGAAGCAACTAAAAGGTTTGAAAGCCAAGTCAACAAGATCAGCCAATATAAAGGTTATCAAAATTGCAGTTAAAAGTATTAAAAAGAAGAGAGATCTTCCTATTAAACAATTACCTTTGACTTCAAATACATTGAGTCTTGCAGAAGATGACTCCATTGATGTTGTTGTTGAATTAATTGGTGGCTCTAAAGGAATTGCCTATAATTTAGTAAAGAGATCTCTAAAAAATAAAAAGCACGTTATTACTGCTAACAAAGCACTTATGGCAATGCATGGTAATGAATTAGCTAAGATCGCAGAAAAAAATAATGTATCACTAAATTATGAGGCTGCTATTGCTGGAGGAATTCCGATTGTTAAAGCAGTAAGAGAAAATTTACGCTTCAACAAGATTAAGAAAATATATGGAATACTTAACGGCACATGTAATTATATTTTGACTAAGATGGATAGGAATCTTGGAGATTTTAAAGATGTACTTAGCGATGCACAAAAGAAAGGGTTTGCTGAACTTGATCCTACCTTTGATATTGAAGGGATAGATGCAGCTCATAAAATTACTCTTTTATCATGTCTGGCATTTGATGTACCAATAAGTTTTAGTTCAACATATATTGAAGGTATTTCAAAAATTGATACCAAAGATTTTAAATATGCAAGCGAATTTGGTTATGTAATCAAATTACTTGCAGTCAGCTCAAAGGTTAGCAACAAAGTTGAACAAAGAGTCCATCCATGTTTTGTTAAACAAGCGTCAGATATAGCTAAAGTAGAGAATGAGTTAAATGCAGTAATCGTTGAGGACAATGTTATCGGTAAAAACATGTTTCAAGGACCAGGTGCAGGCGCAGGTCCCACAGGAGCATCGGTAATGTCTGATTTAATGGAAATTGTAAGAGGTACAATTAATTTCCCATTAGGCTCATCAATTGATGCAAAGAAAAAAATTACTTTTCAAAAAATTGAAAATCTATCATTTCCATATTATGTAAGAATCGTTGGACAGGATCGTGCAGGTGTTATGGCAAAAATTTCAAGAGCTTTATCTAAAAAAGGCATATCTATTAAAAGCATTATCCAAAAACCATCTAATAAGACAAAATATGCGGAAATAATTTTAATTACGCACAAAGTTAAGGAATCGTCTCTGAAAGTTGCTTTAAATCAAATTAAAAGATTACCAGAAGTTGCAGCATCTGCTAAATTCATCAGAATCGAAGATTCGTTATGACCATTATATCAACACAATATGCATCAGGAATAGTTGCTGCAACTGAAAAAGCAGCGATTGCCTCGTCTATGTTAATTGGTCTTGGAGATGAAAAAGCAGCAGATCAAAAAGCAGTGGACGCAATGAGAACCGCATTAAATCAAATTGATTTTAGGGGAAGAATAGTGATTGGTGAGGGCGAGAGAGATGAAGCGCCCATGTTATACATAGGAGAAGAAGTTGGCACAGGAAGGAATCATGAAGTTGATATAGCTTTAGATCCTCTTGAAGGTACTACAATTACTGCAAAAGGTATGCCTAATTCTTTATCCGTAATTGCAGCTGCTCAAAGGGGCGGACTTTTATATGCGCCTGATACCTATATGAATAAAATCGCGGTTGGGGGAAATCTTCCAGATGATATTATTGATTTAGACGCAACTACAAAAGAGAATATACAGAGTATTGCTGATGCCAAAAAAGTTCCAATAAATGAAGTTACAGCATGCGTTTTAGAACGATCTCGTCATGATAGTATTATCGAAGATCTTAGGTCAATTGGGGCAAAAATAGTTTTAATTCCCGATGGAGATGTGGCTGGCATTATTATGACCACTCAGGAACATAGTTCTGTAGATATTTATATGGGTGTAGGAGGAGCTCCTGAAGGTGTACTTGCAGCTGCTGCATTGCAATGTATTGGGGGCCAAATGCAAACAAGACTTGTAATAAACAATGAAGATGAAAAAATCAGAGCTGAAAAGATAGGTATAAAAGACTTAAACAAAAAATACTCACTTGATGAGCTGGCTCATGGGGATATTATTTTTTCAGCAACAGGGGTAACCGAAGGAACAATGGTAAGAGGAGTAAGAACAAATCAAAATAAATATGTAACTCATTCTTTAGTACTAAGAACGGGCGAGTCTTCGTCACAATACATAGAAACATATCACGATATTAATTGATAGATGTCCGATAATGAATTAAGCGTCGATATACAATCATTAACAAATAAAAACTGGAAACTCAAAGAATATAGCGATCGTCAAATAGATTTTATTTCACAGAAATATGGATTGAGTAGATTAGTTTCAAAGTTATTAAATATAAGAAATATATCGGAACAAGACATACCAAGTTATATAAATCCATCTTTAAAAGAAAGTTTACCTGATCCATATAATTTAGTAGATATGGAAAAATCATGTGACCGACTGTACAAAGCTATTTTAGCTAATGAAAAGATAGCAGTATTTGGAGATTATGATGTAGACGGCTCAACCTCTGCGTCATTATTAATAAATTATTTTAAGAAACTATCTATAGATCTTGATTTTCATATACCCAATAGATTTACAGAAGGCTATGGGCCCAGTAAGGAGGTATTTTCTAAATTTAAAGATAAAGGGGTCAAAGTAATTTTTACAGTTGATTGTGGAACAATGTCTCACGAAGAGATTGAATTTGCCAATCAAAACAAGCTTGATATTGTTGTGTTGGATCACCACCAGCCAGAAATTAATCTTCCCAAAGCATTTGCATTAATAAATCCAAACAGGCTTGATGATACATCAGGATTGAATTATTTAGCTGCGGTAGGAGTAACATATATGTTTATCATTGGAATAAACAGAAAGCTTAGGAAAGAAGGTTGGTTTAAAAAAAATGATATAGAAGAACCTAATCTTATTTCATTTCTTGATGTTACAGCATTAGGAACAGTATGTGACGCAGTTCCATTAAAAGGGTTAAATCGTATTTTAGTTAACAAAGGTTTAGAGGTGATGCAGAAGCTTAATAATCCAGGATTAAGAGCCTTAGCAGAAAAATCTAATATAAAGCAGAAGGTGTCTGTTTATGATTTAGGCTTCAAATTAGGCCCCAGAATAAATGCCGCAGGTAGACTCGGGAGGTCAAGTTTTGGGACAGATTTATTGACAGCAAATCAGAAACTAACTGCTGATCAGATTTCAGAGGAGTTAAATAAGTTTAATTCTGAACGGCGAACAATTGAAAGCTATGTATTAGACCAGGCTATTGAGCAAGTTACTGAGGATAAACTTAAGAATAAAGTTTTAATTGTTTATGGTGAGGGATGGCATGAAGGAGTAATAGGAATTATTGCTAGTCGTTTAAAAGATAAATTTAATAAACCTACTATAGTACTTTCAATTACTGATGATGTGGCCAAGGGATCTGGCAGATCTTTAAAAGGAATTGACTTAGGAAGTTTAGTGGTTGCTGCTCAGCAAAGTCAAATAATTTTAAAGGGTGGCGGTCATGCAATGGCTGCGGGTCTAACAATGGAAAAAAATAAAATAGATAAATTAAGTCAATTCTTTGAAAAGAAATTGAATAAGGTTGATGCAATTGAGACAAACTTTACCACCATGCTCGCTGATGATAAACTTAGTATTTCAGCAGTAAATTTAGAGGTACATGATGAGATTGAAAAAGTTGGACCATTTGGCTCAGAGAATCCTGAGCCAAATTTTATATTTGAAAATATTAAGCTAGCTTCTGTAGATCAGATTGGGGAAGATCATCTCAAATGTCTCATAAAATCAAATGAAAGCTCTTTCATTGAGGCAATGGCATTTAGAAGTTTAAACACGAAGCTTGGAGATGAATTAAAAAAGAATAAAGGTGGAAAAATTTCAATATTTGGAAAGATAAAAATAAATGAATGGAATGGTAGAAAAACTCCTCAACTGCATATAATTGATATAGCGAATTCCCAAATAAACTAATCAGTTATTGATTTCATATTATTATTAGATATATAAATGGCATGTGGTCCCTTCGTCTAGCGGTTAGGATATCTGGTTTTCATCCAGAAGATCACGGGTTCGAATCCCGTAGGGACCGCCATATCTGTGACAATATGGCATTATAAAATCATCCAGAAGCATTTACATGGCTCTTATAGGTATTATTTATAGAGTATGACAAATAAGATGTTTTCGCATTATCAGCCAAGAAATTTCAGTGACAAAGTTGCACTTATATTCACTAAAATGCTAAGACTATTTGCAGATTTTTTTTTTAAGAAAAGGTATGGTCATCGCGCAGTAATACTTGAAACTGTCGCGGCTGTACCTGGAATGGTAGCAGGTATGCTAAACCATTTAAAAAGTCTCAGAAAGATGCAGGAGGGCCGGGGTTGGATTAAAATACTATTGGATGAGGCCGAAAATGAAAGAATGCATTTAATGACCTTCATAAATATTGCAAAACCATCTGCTTTTGAAAGATTTTTAGTCATATTTGTTCAAGGAGTATTTTTTAACTTATATTTTTTCATGTACTTAATCTCCCCGCGTACATGTCATCGGATAGTTGGTTACTTTGAAGAGCAAGCAATCATAAGCTACACTGAGTACTTAGAAGAAATTGACAGTGGCAATATTGAAAATACCCCCGCGCCAAAAATTGCAATAGATTATTGGAACCTATCAAAGTTTGCTAAACTCAGAGATGTAATTATTGCTGTTAGAAATGATGAAATGGGCCACCGAGATGTTAACCATGAATTTGTTTCTATTATCGATAATGAGGTTGCAAAAAAAGACATAATCGGCGGTAAGGAATTAAAGACAAAGAAATAGTTTCATATAACTAATCAATAAATTTATTATGTTGCAATTTGGAATCTTCTTACACTCATTAGTAGTGGGGTTTATGATATTCTTTATGGCGGTGGTTTCACCAACAATTTTTAAAGTACTGGATGAAACTAACTCTGGAGCATTTCTAAGACAACTCTTTCCGCGTATGTTTTTATATGGATTGATTGCAATGTTACTTGCATTTTTAATAACTTTAAATAGTCAGTTAAATATTTATTGGATTATTTCTGCTATTTCCTCAATTTTATTTGCGATAAATCTTTATATAATTACACCTAAAATAAACTATCATCGAGATGATGCGAAATTAGGAAATTCTCTATCTGAAAAAAAATTTAAGCAATTTCATTTATTCTCAGTGGCACTCTTTATTTTACAGTTACTCGGATCGTTATATTTATTATTAATTTATTATTATTAGGAGTAGTTATGAAGATTTTAAAAACATTTGATAATGCAAAACTTATTATTGTCGAACTTGAAGTTAACATGGGAGATAAAAAAAGGAGCGCACCAACACTATGTGCTTCAATTGATGATAAGATAATTCCATTAAGTTCTGCTCACGATGGCAGGCCAATACTAATGAACTTAGATAATGCACTACAGCAATAATGCTTAGGTTGTGAACTGAGTTATAAACGCTTCTGCTTTAGATAAGATTTTTTTCTTTCTTTCATTTTTCATTTTATCATAAACGCTTACCATCATGTTTAGTCTTGGATTGCTACTAAAAAATTTTCTATTTTTATTTATAAATCTCCAATAAAGACCATCCACTGTCTCACACCATTCACCTTTTTTAAAATCCATCATTTTTAAGTAATAACTCGAACCACAGATGTATGGTTTTGTCGCAAATATCCCCCCATCACTAAAAAGACCCATGCCATAAACATTTGGCACCATTACCCATTCAGAGGAGTCAACAAACATCTCCATGAACCATTTGTAAACTTGTTTGGGTTCAATCTCACATAGATTCATTAGACTTGATAGAACCATCAGTCTCTCAATATGGTGCGTCCAACCATATTTCAATGCATTTTTAATTGAATGATCCAAGGGCGGTATTCCAGTTTCGCCCGAGTACCACTCTTTTTTAAATTTTCTCTTATGTTTAAAAAAATTTCCCTTTTCCATTTCTATTGAGTAATTCTGATAAATACCCCTCATAAATTCTCTCCATCCAATTACCTGTCTAATGTAGCCCTCTAAAGAGTTTAAATTAACTTTAGTTTTTAATTTTTTTAATCTATCAACGATCTTTTCAGGTGTAATTAATCCACTATTGATTAGAGGACTAAGTGCGCTGTGAAATAGAATATTATCTCTTTGACTTACTGCATCCTCATAATCGCCAAATAGGTTTAATTTCTCTATTAAAAAATCATCTAGCCACGCTGTTGATTCTTTATGTGTTGTAGGCAACCAAAAATTTTCAGTATTTCCCGGATGATTTTCAAATGTTGTATTTATAAATTTCTTTAATACTTTTGTATGCTTAGTTTCAGAAGCTACTGGACGTTTTGGTAACTTAACAGTCTGCGGTAATTTTTTTCTATTATCTTTATCAAAACTCCATTTTCCTCCAACTGGTTTTTCATCTTTCACTAATAAGTCAAATTTAATACGACTCATTTTGTAATAATTGGCCATTAAAGGTTTTTTTTTGTTTTCTAGATATTTTTTAAAATCATCTCTTGAATTAAGAAACATAGGGGAGGTGACGATTACTCTTTCTAATCCAATTTCTTTTACTATTTTATTTATCTTTCTTTCAAAAGGCTTGTCTTCAACTTCAAAAGAGAAAACTCTCTTTGATTTATTTTCTTTGATTGATTTTTTTAATTTATCTTCATATTTATTTGAAAAATTATTTTTACAATCATAATAATCAGTCTCAAAACCTTTAGATTTTAATAAATCATTGTAACTGCGCATTGATGATAAGAAATGAAGTATTTTTAATTTATGATGCTTCTCATAAGTGCAAAGACCCAAGTCTTCAGCCATAAATATTTTACAATCTTTGTAATTTTTTAGGTATAGAGGATCAAATAACTGATTTCCTAAAACTATAAATATATCATTCATATATTTATATTATTTTAGAGACTTAAAGCTTTTTCAATTTCATTTATGAATTTACGTGAACTTGGTTTAGTTAAGGCTGTAAAACCAGCAAGTGCATTTCCATTTTTATCAATAATAATTTTGTGAAAATTCCATCTGGGCACTCCCCCGATAAAACCTAATTCTTTTTTTGACCACTGAAAAAAAGGGTGAGCATTTTTTCCTTTTACAATATTTTTCTCTGTAAGTGGAAAGGTTATATTAAATGTACTTTCACAAAATTCTTTAACTTGTGCATTATCACCAGACTCTTGATTTCCAAAATCATTAGAAGGAACCCCTATAATAACCAACCCCCTATCTGAATAAGTATTATATAAATCTTGCAAACCATCATATTGGTAAGTGAAGCCACACAGGCTAGCGGTATTTACAACAACAATGGTTTTCCCTTTATAGTCAGATAATTTGATTATATCTTCCTCATTAATTGATTTAAAAGAGTGGTCGTGTGCATTCTCTGTCATAGCTGTGCCCATGTATAAAATAAGAGTGATTGTGATTAAAACAAAGTATTTCATTAGAAATTTATTAAGATATGTACATAAACGCTAGCAAAGTAACCGATTGCTATGATTGGCGTCCATTTCAAATGACCAAAAAAAGTATACATCCCTCTTGATTGTCCCATCAAAGCAACACCAGCAGCAGAACCTATTGAAAGCATACTTCCTCCAACCCCTGCAGTTAGTGTCACTAATAGCCATTGTGAGTCAGGCATTGCAGGCTCCATAGTTAAAACGGCAAACATTACAGGAATATTGTCGACAATAGCTGACAAAATTCCAACTAGTATATTCGCATTGGTTGCCCCTAAATCTGTATACATGAATTGAGATACATATTCCAAGTAACCTATAAAGCCAAGGCCTCCAACAGATAAAATTACACCAAAGAAAAATAATAAAGTATCCCATTCAACATGTGCAACATTTTCAAAAAAATCATATTTTTTTTCTTCAACGTTAGTTGTCTTAATTTTTATATAAAAACTATAAAGTTGCAGGTAAGCTAATCCAGTCATCATTCCAAATACAGGAGGTAGATGTAAAAAGTTATGAAAACTAACCGCAGTAAGTATTGTTAAAAGTCCTAAAAGAATTATAACCTTTCCTCCATACTTAATTTCAACAATTTCTTCAGCAACATTAGGTTTATGATCTGATACAAAGAAATGCATTATGCCTGCAGGGATTATGTAGTTTACAATAGAAGGAATTACTAATGCAAAAAATTGAAGAAAATCAAGTTGGCCTGCTTGCCATACCATTAATGTTGTAATATCGCCAAATGGGCTAAATGCGCCTCCAGCATTTGCTGCAACTACGATATTTACACACGCTATCCCAACGAACTTAGGGCTTGAAGATCCAACGGCTACTACAACAGCACATAAAACAAGTGCAGTTGTCAAATTATCGGCTAACGGCGAGAGAAAGAAAGCAAGAACTCCTGTAATCCAAAATAATTGTCTGTAGCTGAATTGATTTTTAATCAACCATGCTTTTAGAGAATTAAATACATTTCTTTCTTCCAATGCATTAATGTATGTCATCGCGACCAATAAGAAGAAGGCAAGTTCAGCATATTCAAGAAAACTATGTCTAATCTCGTGTTCGACCATTTCATAATGAGGCGTACCCGAATATGCAAACGCAACTATGCCCCATATTAGACCTGCAGCAAGAACAACAGGTTTAGATTTTCTTAAGTGAGTGAATTCCTCAGCCATCACAAGTGCATAAGCAAAAACAAAGATAGCTAGAGCCGAGAACCCAGCCCAGTGATAAGTTAAATCTAGTGAATGTTCCATTTATTTTTCTCCAATATTTTATGCGCTAAGAAGAAATAAATAAAACAAAATATCAATAAGATCAATGATACTGAATATGCTTCATTCATTCTATAACTACCCATTAGTCTATATATTGTTTGCGTGAGGGTTGACAAGTTATTCGTCCCAAAAAAAGAGATTACGACCAAATCACTTGCAGACAATATTGAGGATACACAAAAGGCTGTAATTAATGATTTTTTTAGCCTGGGCAAGTCAATCGTTAGAAATCTGCTTAATCCATATAGATTTAAACTATTCGCTATATCATCATTTTCTTTTATCACTCGAAAAAATGAAGGTGCCAAATAATTGTATGTGAATGGTAAAACAAAAAAAGAATTTAGAATAATTACAATAATAATATTTGGGAGATACATTAAATTTAATTTAAATAACAATATGTAGTATCCGACAGCCATCACAGCTGGTGAAAAAATTATTAAACTATAAATTAGGGATTCAGATATTTTAGTCTTCTTATGTGTCAACACTAGTAGATTGTATACAATAAATATAGAGGCGATACCTGAAAAAAAACAAATGATTAATGTATTGTAGATTGCCGCCCAAAGATATGTGGAAGTTAATATATATAATAATTCTTTATTTATTCCCTTTACAATTATGAATAAAATAGGTGAAAAAATAACTAATGTAATAAGCAATAAAATTAACAAACCAAAAAGATTGAGTAAAGTGAGATTAAAATATGTTTTAATATGTCGTTTATCATCAATCAAAAAATTCTGACTTCTAAAGTTTTTAAAAAAAATAAAATAAATAGAAAAACAAATTATAAGTTGGAAAAAAAGTAAATTTAAAGCTGTATTAAAATTGTTTGAAAATACTACTGAGTAATAAATTGATACTTCTAGGGTAGAGTACTTAGGACCTCCTCCTAAAATTAAGACAGGAGTGAAACTTACAAAACAAATAAATGTTATCAAAACGAAGAGACTAGGAATATTTTTTTTGATAATTGGCCACTCTGATGCAATGAAAGAAGACATTTTTTTCAAGCCCATCTGTCTTGATAACATTTTTTCATTTGGGCTAATGTCATTTAATGATTGATAAATAATTCTGCTTACGAGTGGAGTATTTAAAATTACGTGACCGATAAGAATTCCTGTAAGGCCATAAATTTCAAAATAATTTCCATAAAAAGAAAGAATTCCAAATATTGTTATTATTGTTGGAAGTACAAATAATATTGACTGAGTTTGTGCAATAATTTTTACAAAATAGAAATTATTATATGTATTCAATAAAAAGGCTAAAAGAGAACCAACAACGATCGACAATAAAGCTGATAGTAATGATTGATATACGGTAAAAAAAATAATTGAGGATGTGTAATTAGAAAATTCAAAGCTTGCACTTATATTATATTGAGAAAAAATACCAATTAAAGGAAGTAAAATTGCTAATGTCACGAATGTTAAGCACAGCCATGGAAATAAGTCTCTATAATTAAGAAGAAGCAACTTCAAGCCATATTTTTATCAGAGGCTCGGCCTCTAAAAAATTATCATATTTAATCTCTTTTGGCTTCTTAAGCTCTCTCATTCTATCAGGAATGTTATTATCATTCTCTCTTGCAGGGTACATGATATTCATCTGAGCAATTATTTTTTGAATGTTATCCCGCATCATAAATTCTATAAATTCTTTTCCAAGATTTTGTTTTTCTGAGTCAGGTCTTACATAAACTATTTCTTTTGTTACTAAATGTCCGTCTGTAAATTCAATAGCTTTATATTTATATTCATCTTCATATTCTTGATGATAAAATGGTGAAGTACTGTAGCTCAAAACTAAGTCAGCTTTGCCTTCAAGAAAAATGCCATATGCCTCAGACCAACCAGGAGTATAAGTTAAAACATTATTGTTAAATTTTTTGAGTATAGAAGAAAAGTTATCTGGATGAGTTAGTTTCATCCATCTTAATAAGCCTAATCCAACGGGACTGGTTCTGGGGTCTTGTACGACTATTTTTAAATTTTTATGATTAATTAATTCTTCAAATGAATTAGGAATATCTTTTAAGGTTTCTTCATTATATATGAATGAAAAATAACCGTAATCATAAATATTCCAGTTCTCAGATTTATAATCAAACTCATGCATTTCTACTCCTAGAATTACATCTTTGTCTTTTAAAAATATTTCATTGGCGAGCGTTCCCGCTTGGCTAGTTGAAACGTATTGTACGTCACAGTTACAAATTTTTTCAAACTCTGTTTCAATTACAGGTCCAGGTCCCCATTCTGCAGAAAATGAGTCATAAGTACCTACAACTAACACTTCCTTTGCAGAAATAGAACTAATCGTTATTAAGATAAAAATTATTGATAATATTTTAGTTTTCATATTGCCTCCGCTAGCATTATCTAGATCAGGTTATGGGTCGTTTCAAAAGAAACCTCTCAGCAATTGCTCCCCGTTAATAAATCAACTATACATTGAAAACATATTCAATTTCAAATAATTTTTTTAAATGCAATTTAATATTTTAAAAGAGCAGTCTAATTTTATAAAGGATAAGGATCCAGGACCTTTTTCTAAAAATAATGGTTTCATTTATAATTTAGAATTGGATGGTTATTACTATAAAGGATTCAGAGTTGAGGAAGTAAATTGTAATAAGGCTGGAATTGCTCATGGAGGTACTTTAATAGCATTTGCTGATGGCATAATGGGCTATACTGCATGGAAAAAAGACTCGTTTCCTTGTTTAACTGCGAAATTAAATGCCAATTATGTTGGCCCTGCTCCAAAGGGTTCATGGGTTTATGGATTTGCTGAAGTTACTAGAGAAACAAAATCTATATTATTTATGAAATGCTCTCTTTATATTAATAATAACGTAATATTCACTGCAGATGGTATTTTTAAAATATTAAGAAATAGGGGTAAAAAGGACCCGTCATAATAAATGGAATTTAATAAGGAAAAATTTAGAAAAATTATTAATAAAGACATCGAGATAAACACTTACGTTGATGGAAGTGGTCCACTTGTCATCATGGTTCATGGCTGGCCAGAGTCATGGTACTCATGGCGACACCAAATAAATTATTTAGTTGAAAATGGTTTTAGTGTAGCTGTTCCAGACATGCGTGGTTACGGCTTGAGCTCTAAGCCACATGAAATTGAGTCTTATAATATCATGGAGCTGACTTCTGATGTTATAGCAATTGCAGATACTTTAGGAAAAGATACTTTTAATTTAATCGGACATGATTGGGGAGCGCCAGTTGTTTGGAATACATCATTATATCATGCTGATAGAGTAGATAAGGTTTGTGGTATGAGTGTGCCTCATCAAGTATCTAAAATGCCACCGATAGAAACAATGAAATTTTTATTTAAAGATGTTTTTTTTTATATGCTTTATTTTCAAAAAGAAGGCTTAGTTGAAAAAGAACTTGAGAAGGATATGAGAAAATCTTTGTTAGCGATATATAGTTCTATTTCTTCTAATGGTGAAAAAATGGAAACATTTGAGCCCAAACCATTTGAAAAAGAAATGACTTTTCTTAAATCAATGGGTGAGCATACTGAGATTCCACATTTCTTAAACAAAGATGACTTTGATTACTATTTAAATGAGTTTACTAGGGGTGGCATGAGAGGCCCCATTAATTGGTACCGCAATATTGATCGAAATTGGGAAATGACTAAAGATACTCATGAGAAGAAGATTTCCCCTCTTTCCTGTTTTATAGTTGGAGAAGATGACCCAGTAGCCAAATGGACACTTATAAACCCGAGTCTTCACGAAAATTTAGTATCAAGTCATACTATTAAGTCTGCGGGACATTGGGTACAGCAGGAGAAGCCAGAAGAGGTAAATAAACTACTTCTAGATTTCTTTAAATAGATTGAAGAATTAAAGGTTTTTATATACATTCTGCATCACTTCGGGGCGTAGCGCAGTCTGGTAGCGCATCTGGTTTGGGACCAGAGGGTCGCAAGTTCGAATCTTGCCGCCCCGACCAAAAAAATATGAGCACACCATCTGAATCATTATTTTATATGCCGCCTGAATGGCATCCACATGAATGTTGTTGGATGCAGTGGCCAACGGAATCTTTTCCGACAAATGCAACGCCTTCATGGTCTCATTTTGATTTAGATAAGGGACGTATTGCATGGGCCAATGTTGCTAATTCAATTAGTAAATTTGAAAAATTATTAATGATTGTTAATCCAAGTGATCTTAAAAGTGCGACAAAATTATTGAATAGCAATATTGAAATCTTAGAGCTACCAATAAATGATGCGTGGTGCAGAGATTCAGGGGCCATTTTTTTACTAAATGAAAAAAATCAGTTAGGTGGAGTTGACTCTGATTTTAATTGTTGGGGATATAAAGAAAATTATGAACTTGATGATAAAGTCGCAAAATTCATGATCGATCATTCAAATTCAAAATATTTTAAAAATAATATGGTTCTGGAGGGAGGCTCCATACATGTGAATGGAAAAGGTACTTTAATTACAACAGAGCAATGCTTATTAAATAAAAATAGAAACCCAAATCTGTCAAAAGATCAAATCGAAAGTAATTTAAAAAACTATTTTGGAATAGATAATATTATTTGGTTAAAGCATGGTACTGATGAAGGTACAGACGGCCACATAGATAACGTAGCCTGCTTTTCCAACAGCGATACTATTTTAACCATGACATGCAATGACAAGAATGATTCATATTATGATCTTTTGTCAGAAAATTTAGACATATTAAAAACTTCAAAAGATCAAAATGGAAAGCCGTTCAATATTATTGAATTAGAAATGTCAAATAAGAGAATTATACCCGATGATGATGAACCAAGTTCTTATATTAATTTTTATATCGCTAATGATGCAATAATATTTCCGATTTTTGGAGATAAAGAGGCTGATGAAAATGCAGAAAAGGTTATTAAATCACAGTTTCCCAACAGACAGATTGTATGTCTTGATGGTCGTGATATATTGCTGGGTGGCGGAAACATCCACTGTATTACACAGCAGCAACCAAGGAGTGTGAAATGAAAGAAGTAACTTTAGCAGCAACTCAAATGACTTGTTCAAAAAACAATTCAGAAAATGTTGATAAAGCTGAAAACATAATAAGGAAAGCAGCTGGTATGGGAGCGCAGATTATACTCATTCAAGAGTTATTTGAGTCAACTTACTTCTGCATGGATCAAAAAGATGAATTATTTGGACTATCAAAACCATTTGAAAATCACCCCACATTAGAAAAGATGTCGAAATTAGCATCTGAACTTAAAGTGGTTCTCCCAGTTAGTTTTTTTGAAAAAGCAAATAGAGCACATTACAATGCAATAGCGGTCATCAATGCTGATGGCAATATATTAGGAAAATATAGAAAATCTCATATACCCGATGGTCCTGGATATCAGGAGAAGTTTTATTTTAATCCCGGAGATACAGGATTTAAGGTATGGGATACAGCTTACGCAAAAATAGGAATTGGAATTTGTTGGGATCAATGGTTTCCTGAAGCTGCAAGAATAATGGCTTTGAAAGGGGCAGAAGTTCTACTTTATCCAACAGCTATAGGTGGTGAACCAGAAGATGATGGGTTTGATAGTTCAGATATGTGGCAAAGAGCAATGATTGGCCACTCTGCAGCAAATCAAATTCCAGTAGTTGCATCTAATAGAATTGGAACAGAGCAAGGTGAAGAAATATCAAATTACTTCTATGGAAGATCATTTATCACTAATCATGTTGGAGATAAGATTGCTGAGGCAGGCAGAGAAAAAGAAGAAGTATTAATAGGAAAAGTAAATCTAGATGAAGCTGAAAACTTACGAAATGTATGGGGCGTATACAGAGACAGACGTACAGATTTGTACAGCGACCTACTTAAATTAGATGGTTCAGCAAATTAATCATGAAGGCAAAAATATATAAGCCCTCCAAAACTGCTATGCAGTCAGGAAGATCAAAATTTAATAAATGGGTATTAAAAATCTCTGATAATAAAAATCAAATCAGAGATACAATGATGGGTTGGAATGGTGGTAGCAATACATCATCTCAAATTCAATTAAATTTTAAATCAAAAGAAGACGCTATTCATTACGCTAAGTCAAATAATATAGATTATGAAGTTCTTGAAACCTCTGTGAGGAAAGTTATAAGTAAATCCTACGCAGATAATTTTAAATGAGCGCCCGTAGCTCAGCTGGATAGAGCAACAGCCTTCTAAGCTGTGGGTCAGAGGTTCGAATCCTCTCGGGCGCGCCAAATTATAAAAATGAAAAAAATACTTTTATTATCTTTAATTATTTTTAGCATTTTACATTCTCAGATCATGGCAGAGAGTGTATACGATCTTCTAATTTCAGGAGAAAGAGAAAAAGGAATTGGAATTTTAAGAGATCTTGCAGAAAACGAAAACAATAAAGATGCGATGTATGTTCTGGGTTTGCTTTATAATGATGCATCAAGCATAAGATTATGCAGTATAGATGATTTTTGTTTAGGAAAAAATTTTTCGAACTATAAAAAAGCAAGAAAAATATTTACTCAACTTTATCAAAATTATAATGATCCACGAGCTGCATACGCGCTGGGCGAGTATTATGATGACCATTGGTATTTTAGCAGTGATTATAAAAAAGCATTTAAATATTATCTATTTTCTGCTGAACACGGAGTACCTGAAGCTCAATTTAATGTTGCCAATATGTACGAACATGGCGACGGAGTTAAAAAAGATCTTACGCAATCTGTTCGCTGGTATTTACAGTGCAATACTACTTCCTTATGTGGAGCTGGAGTAGATGGTATTGATGATTTAATTGATCAACTAACCGGAGAACAATACGAATTGGCTAAATCCTTGGTTGTAAATGACATGAATGAAGTTGATATTAGAATTACTACTGCACGACAAGTAGTATCCAAATAAAGATTACACACTATATGTAGAAAAAATACTTTTAAAACTTCTCATGCATTTTTTTATTTAGATTCCTTCTTGATCTATGATTATAATTTATTCATAAGTTTAATTAATTAATTAAAAAAAGGATTAATCATTTATGAATAATATAAAAAATGCGATTCTTGGATTACTTTGCTCAGTATTGATAGTACCAGCTGCTTATGCAGGCACTCTTGACACTGTTAAAGACCAAGGATTTTTCAACTGTGGTGTGAGCCAGGGAGTTCCTGGATTCTCTAACCCAGACGAAAATGGCAACTGGAGTGGTATTGATGTAGACGTATGTCGTGCAGTTTCAGCAGCTATATTTGGTGATGCGGACAAAGTAAAATATGTCCCTTTAACTGCTAAAGAGAGATTCACTGCACTTCAAGCGGGTGAAATTGATGTATTGTCAAGAAACACAACTTGGACTTTGTCACGTGATGCTCAAATTGGTTTAGAATTTGCTGGTGTTAACTTCTATGATGGACAAGGCTTCATGGTCAGAAAAGACTCAGGAATTACAAGTGCTATGGAATTAGACGGTGCAAGTGTTTGTACTAACCTTGGTACTACTACTGAGTTAAACATGGCAGACTTTTTCAGAGCTAACAGCATGGCATATGAGCCAGTTGTTTTTGAAAAAGCAGACGAAGTTGTAAATGCTTATGATGAAGGAAGATGTGATACTTATACAACTGATAAATCTGGTTTAGCAGCACAAAGAACAAAGCTTGCTGATCCTGATGCGCACGTTGTATTACCTGAAACAATTTCTAAAGAGCCTTTAGGACCTGTTGTTAGAGAAGGTGATGGTGATTGGGCTGACGTTGTAAGATGGTCTTTAAATGCAATGATTGAAGCAGAAGAATTTGGTTTAACAAATTCAAATGTTAAGACAACTTGTGCTATGACTTCTAACCCTGTGGTTGCAAGACTATGTGGTAAAGAGGGTGGTACAGGTGCTGGCCTAAACTTAGGTGACAGTTGGTCTTATGACATTGTTTCACTCGTTGGCAACTATGGTGATGTCTACGAGAAACATGTAGGAGAGAATACTCCAGTGGGTCTTGCGAGAGCAGGTTCACCGAACGCTTCTTATAAAAATGGTGGAGTTTTATACGCACCTCCAGCAAGATAATTTGCTTCAACTTTATAAGTAAGATTACTTTAAGTTAAGAAGGGAAGGTCATTAATTTGGCCTTCCTTTTTTTATGTGATTTAAGTCTAAATATTGTAGTATATATCTAAACTAAGATACTTATGAGGCCTTCCAAATTTTCAAATTTCATCTTCAATAGGAATGTTCAAGGAACATTCTATCAAGCAATTACTCTATCATTAGTAATCCTTGGTGTTTATTATATTGTTCAAAATACTGCTGAGAATATGATGGCGCGTGGTTTGGCCAGCGGTTTTCATTTCCTAGGGGTAGAGTCTCAATTTGACATTGGAATGACTCTTATAGAATACTCTCCAACCTCAACTTACTTTGATGCATTTATTGTAGGTCTATTAAATACATTACTTGTAGCAGGTATTGGAATATTTTTTGCAACAATTGTTGGTTTCGCATTTGGCATTATGCGGTTATCTTCAAATTGGCTTATTGCAAAGATTGCAGAGACGTATATTGAAGTAATAAGAAATATCCCTCTCTTGCTTCAAATATTCTTTTGGTATTTTGCAGTTCTCAGAGCCTTACCCAAGCCAAAAGAAAGTATAGAATTTATGGATTCTATTTTTCTAAATAACAGAGGTTTATTTTTACCCGATCCAAACTTTAGTGAAGGCTCTTCAGTAATTTTTTATTTGTTCTGGATAACTATCGTTATTTCTATTTTCATTTTTATCTGGTCAAAACGAAGGCAAAATAGGACTGGAATTACATTCCCAGCGTTTTATGTATCGGCAGCTTTAATAGTTGGAGTATTTTTTGCGTCTCTGGCAGCAACTGGCTTTCCTGTATCTTTTGAGATTCCAGAACTTAAAGGCTTTAATTTTAAAGGTGGTATGAAATTAATACCTGAGCTTGTGGCCTTAACTTTTGCTCTTTCAATGTATACTGCAGCATTTATTGCTGAGGTTGTGAGAGCTGGTATTATGGCTGTTTCTAAGGGTCAAACTGAAGCCGCAAGATCAGTGGGACTAAAAGAAGGCTTAGTTTTGAGACTAATAATAATACCACAGGCTCTGAGAGTTATTGTTCCACCATTAACAAATCAGTATTTAAATCTGACTAAAAATTCTTCACTTGCAGCCGCAATTGCCTATCCAGACCTAGTTTTAGTTTTCGCAGGAACTGCCCTGATGCAAACTGGCCAAGCCATAGAAATTATAGGGATGGTAATGGGGGTTTATTTATTTCTCAGTCTCTTTACTTCAATCCTAATGAATCTTTTCAATCTTACCATGAAAGTAGGTGAACGATAGTGTCGGAAATAAATAAGAATATTACGCCTCCAGTTATTGAGATCGGGATTCTAGGTTGGCTAAGAAAAAATCTTTTTTCTACTTGGTACAATACTATTTTGACCTTGATTGGTTTATATTTTATTTACTTAATAATTCCACCACTTCTTTCTTGGATATTTTTTGATGCAACGTTTTCAGGCACGACACGAGAGGACTGCACAAGCAGTGGGGCATGCTGGGTATTCATTAAACAAAATATGAAGCTAATTATCTATGGATTATATCCTTCAGATGAACTATGGAGAATAAATATTGCTTACTTTCTGCTTACTGTGAGTATAATTTATCTACTTATACCTAACCTGAAATATAAAGGCATTGTTGGGGTATTTCTTCTTTTCGTTTTTCCCATCATTTGTATTTTTCTTTTTTCAGGAGGCTTAGGTCTTGAAAATGTTGAGACTAGACTTTGGGGAGGTCTTTTTCTTACCCTTGTAATTGCAGGTGTTGGAATTGTATTATCTTTGCCAATAGGAATTATGTTGGCCTTAGGAAGAAGATCCAAGTTGCCAGTTGTTTCTTTGCTTTCAACAATTTTTATAGAAATATGGAGAGGAGTTCCTCTAATTACCGTATTATTTATGGCATCAAATATGTTTCCACTTTTTATGCCGGAAGGTGTTAACTTTGACAAATTAATAAGAGCTCTTATAGGAGTAATGTTTTTTTCAGCTGCTTATCTAGCTGAAGTTGTAAGGGGTGGATTGCAAGCAATGCCTAAAGGACAATATGAGGCATCTCAGGCCGCAGGGTTAACTTATTGGAAAATGATGGCTTTAATTATTCTTCCGCAATCACTGAAGGTGGTTATTCCAGCTATTATTGGTAGCTTTATTGCATTATTTAAGGATACAACTCTGGTATTAATCATAGGCTTGTTTGATTTTTTAGGTATTATTCAATTTGTGGGAACCAATCCTGATTGGCTTGGATTTTCTCATGAGGGATATGTTTTTGCAGCAGCTATTTTTTGGGTTTTTTGTTTTGGAATGAGCAGATATAGTCAAAGACTTGAAAAGAAATTAGACACAGGACATTAAAAATATGACATCAGAAACAATGATAGAAATGAGCAGCGTTCATAAGTGGTTCGGAGAACTTCATGTTCTAAACGATATTAATTTGAAAGTAACCAAGGGAGAAAAAATTGTTATCTGTGGACCTTCTGGGTCAGGTAAATCTACTCTAATTAGATGTATTAACAGACTTGAAGAGCATCAAAGAGGAGAAATTGTAGTTGAAGGAACGGAACTAACGAATGACAATAGAAGTGTTGAAAAAATTCGTGGAGAAGTAGGAATGGTATTTCAACAATTTAATTTGTTTCCTCATTTATCTATATTAGATAATTGTTCTTTGGCACCCATATGGGTTAGAAAGCTGCCAAAAGTTGAAGCCAGAGAAAAGGCGATGGAATATTTAAAAAGAGTTCAAATTGACGATCAGGCTCATAAGTACCCAGCACAATTGTCTGGTGGCCAACAACAGAGAGCAGCAATTGCTAGAGCATTATGCATGGAGCCAAGAATTATGTTATTTGATGAACCAACATCAGCCCTGGATCCTGAGATGATTAAAGAAGTCCTTGATGTCATGGTTGGACTTGCTGAGGGCGGTATGACCATGATTGTTGTTACGCATGAGATGGGGTTTGCCAAAGAAGTTGCTGATAAAATTATATTTATGGATGAGGGGCAGATAGTAGAGAGCAAAAACCCAACTGACTTTTTTTCCAATCCTGAGAGTGAGAGAACTAAGACATTTCTTAGTCAAATACTGTAGCTTGGCTCCCCGGACTGGACTCGAACCAGTGACAAAGCGATTAACAGTCGCTTGCTCTACCAACTGAGCTACCGGGGAATAGCTATATCTTATATCAAATGTTATCTTGCATATCTAGTTTTACTTTATTTGGAAATATATTAAATAGTAAGTTGTGACTGTACAAAAAGACAATATTTATGAATTTGGATTTGGAAGAAGCGATGATGTTTCAAAGAACACCAATCTACTTGACGAGGCTGTATTCAGTTTCCTCTACGGGGGTTTATTTAGGGTATTAAAGTCATTGTCCCTAAGTAGCATTCTTGATTTAGAGATTGTATTCAGACTTTATGTTAATTTTTTTAAAGGTCTTTCATTCTATGATATTCAATACTTCACTCAATCCCCTGAAAGAACTTTGTGGAGACGCTTAAAGTATCTTGAGGAGAACGGAGTAATAAGGAAATCAAAAAATCAGAAAGACAAAAGAACAATAAGATTTTTACTATCTAAAAACTCCTATGAAACTCTTAGTAATTCTATACCAAAAGAAGATTTAGCAATAACTATTTCTAAAATTGCAATGTCTTATGCAGATAAGCTCTGGATGTTTAACGTAAGAGATCCTAACAAAGTACGAAAAACATTACTTAACCTCGCTAGAAGCTCAGTGTCGCTTAATGAAAGTAATTATCTCTGTCAATTTGCATTTGGCTTGTCATACTATTATGGCGGAAATTTTGATTTATCTCTCAATCATTCATATAACTCGATTAAGCTAAATAAAAAATTTGCTCATGGTAGAAGATTATTTGGTTCCTCTCTTTATCAGATTGGAGATAAAAAAAGAGCGACTAAAGAAATGGAGAAAGCGCTTGAATTGTATGAAGATACTTACGGACAGTGGAGAACATTCTTTGAGTTATGGCGATTTAGTTTTCTAGATGAAGATGGAAACAATGCAAAAAAATATGCAGAAAAATTGGTTAAACTTCAACCTGAATACCCTCAGTCATACATTGGGTACCTGACCACATTTGAGAAAGGTAGCAATATTAAATCGATGAAAGCTAAGCTGATGGAACTTATTCCCAACTTCAGTCCTGCTATGATTAGAAATTTTCATTCTTGGATTAGGGAAGATCAGGCAGATAAAATTATCAATAGCTTAAGAAAGCATATAACATGAATGGAGGCCACGACCGGAATCGAACCGGTATACAAGGATTTGCAGTCCTCTGCGTAACCATTCCGCCACGTGGCCAAACAATGAAGCTTATATCATCAATAATTAAAAACTGTGAATAATTTTAATAAACATGTATATCAAATTTCAACCTAATAAAGATTCTTATGGAAATTAATGCTGACAACTTAAGAATGGTTAAAGGGCAAATCAAGCCAATAAACGGCATGACTGAAAAGTTAGTTTCTATATTTAATTCTTTAAATAGGGAAAGTTTTATACCTGAAGAATTTAAAGAAAGTGCTTACATTGAAAAAAATTTGGCTCTTTCTAATAATAGAGTTATCCTAAAACCTGAAATAGTTGCAAAGATTGCAATGCATATAGATTTAAAAGAAAATGAAAATGTACTAATTTTAGGTTCAACTACAGGCTACTTAACAGCAATATTATCATTAATAGCCGAAACTGTAATTGTTGTAGAAGAAGATGATAAATATATAAAGTCTTCAGAAATAGCTACAAAAGAAAATAATCTTAATAATGTTATTTATATAAATAAAAGTATTTCAAACGGTTGTATTGAGCAAAGCCCTTTTAATGCTATTATTATTGAAGGTGCCGTAGATCATGTTCCTCAAAAATTATTGAATCAACTCGAAAATAGAGGAAGACTAATCGCAATTTTGTCAGAAAATGGCTTATGCAATGCAAAAATGTTTACAAGAAAAGAAACTATGTTTCATTCCGAGCAATTATTTCCTTGCGCTCTACCAGTATTGCCTTCTTTTAAAGAGAAAAACATCTTTAGTTTTTGATAGCCAATAGATATAACAACATGTGTAACCTATGAATCAAAGCAATAAAGATACTGACGACATATTAGACGCCATTAAATCAATGATGAGCAATGATCAGAATAATAGCGAACAGCGACTTCCAAAAGATATCATTGAATTAACCAAACCTATTGATGAAAAGCAAATCAATGAAAGCGAAACAAGTGTTCTTGAATTAACACAATTGGTTGCTGATGAGGCGCCTGATGAAACAGTTACTGCGAAAGCACAGGACTTGAAAATAAGCGAAGATCAAATTCGGAATGTGGTAAAAAGTACAATAGATTCTTTACCTGAAGAGACAATCGACAATATTATAAATGAAGAACTCAAAAGAGTTGTTTTAGAAAGATTAAGTTCAGTAAAGATAAGTATAAGTTCTCAAGATAATAAAGAATAAATGTTAGATAAATATTATCAACCTGATTTAGTTGAAGAAAAAATCTATAAGCAATGGGAAGAAGATGGAGACTTTAAGGCTCCAATTGGTTCAAAAAATAAACACTACAGCATAGTTATACCTCCACCAAATGTAACTGGAAATTTACATATGGGGCATGCATTAAACAACACGTTACAGGACATTTTAATTAGATTTTATCGAATGAGAGGACGAGACGTATTATGGCAGCCAGGAACAGATCACGCTGGAATAGCTACCGAAATGGTTGTCGAGCGAGAATTGAAGAAGCAAAAAATAAAAAAGACCGATCTGTCTCGAGAAGAGTTCATAGAACATGTTTGGAAATGGAAAGATTCATCAGGAAATAAGATTATAAAGCAACTCAAAAGGCTTGGTTGCTCATGTGATTGGTCTCGAGAAAGATTTACGCTTGATGAAGGTCTTTCTCAGTCCGTACGTCATGTGTTTGTGAAACTTTATAAGGATGGCCTAGTTTATAAAGATAAAAGGCTAAGTAACTGGGATCCCAAGTTAAAAACAACAATCTCTGACTTAGAGGTTATTCAGAAAGAGGTAACTGGTACTCTCTGGTATATTGATTATGAAATAGAAAATGGAGATGGTCACATAACTATCGCCACTACGAGACCAGAAACAATGCTTGGTGATACTGCAATAGCTGTTCATCCAGAAGATAAAAGATATACAGATATGGTTGGAAAGTTTGCGATACTTCCAATAGTTGGAAAAAGAATTCCAATTGTTGCCGATGAATACGTAAAAATCGACCAAGGGTCTGGCGCAGTAAAAATTACTCCTGCTCATGACTTTAATGACTATGAATTAGGAAAAAGGCATAAACTAAAAATAATAAACATTTTTACTGAAAATGCTGAACTTAATGAAAACTGTCCCAAAGAATACCAAGGCCTTGATCGTTATACAGCAAGAGAAAAAATAGTTAGTGAACTCAAAGAAAAAAAATTCTTAAGTAAGGAAGAAGAAAATTTACATACAGTGCCATACGGTGACCGATCGGGAGAAGTAATAGAGCCTCTCCTCACTGATCAATGGTTTGTTGATGCAAAAAAATTATCTATTGAAGCGATTAATAATGTAAAAAATGGCAACACCAAATTTATACCTAGCAATTGGGATAAAGTTTATTTTGAATGGATGGAGAATATTCAGCCTTGGTGTGTTTCAAGACAACTTATATGGGGTCATCAAATTCCCGCTTGGTATGGTCCGGACGGAAATATCTTTGTAGAAGAAACAAGGGAAGAAGCCCATATTTCTGCAAATAAATACTATGGTAAAGATGTAAAACTTGTTCAAGAAGATGATGTGTTGGATACCTGGTTTTCATCAGCGCTTTGGCCATTTTCAACACTAGGTTGGCCTGAGGAAACAGCCGAATTAGAAAAATACTATCCAACTTCAGCTCTTGTTACTGGTTTTGATATTATATTTTTTTGGGTCGCCAGAATGATGATGATGGGTCTTTATTTTACAAAAAAAGTTCCATTTAATGAGGTTTATGTGCATGCACTAGTAAGAGACGAAAAGGGTCAGAAAATGTCAAAATCAAAAGGCAACGTAATTGATCCGCTTGTATTGATGGATGAATTTGGTGCAGATGCTTTACGCATGGCACTGTGCTCTATGGCTGCCCAAGGCAGAGATATTAAATTATCAAAACAAAGAATTGAAGGTTATAAAAATTTCATTAACAAAATTTGGAATGCTGTAAAACTATGTGAGCTTAATAACTGCTTCTACCAAGAAATAGATTCAAAAAAGACAAAAAATATTTTTAATAGATGGATATTGTCTGAATATGAAAATTGTCGAAGCAAAACTCAACTTGCTATAGAAAATTATCGATTTAATGAGGCAGCCAATGAACTTTATAAATTTACTTGGAATATTTTTTGTGACTGGTACTTAGAATTTTCGAAAGTCATTTACGTTTCAAAAAATGATGCGGACATTAAAGAGACGAGAAACATAACCTCCTATGTATTATCAAATGTCATAATAATGTTTCATCCAATAATGCCTTTCTTTACCGAATATTTGTGGCATCAGGCTTCTAAAATATTAAAAAACGACCCTATAAAAATAAATAAATCAGAATGGCCAAAAGGTATAAGCGTAGATGAGAAGGGCAATAAAAAAATTAACTTATTACTTGATCTTATTTCCTCAATCAGGTCGACTAGATCTGAAATGAATGTACCAGCAAACGCAGAGATAGATATAAATTACTCGAGTATTAGTAATGAATTAGGTACTATTTTCGATGAACAAAGAGAAACAATTCAAAGCTTAACAAGATCTAGGTCAATAGCTGAAAAAAAATTTTCAAAGGATGAGGGTATGGTTCAAGTGATATTTAATGACGGTTTGATCTATTTATCGCTTAAGGGTATTATTGATTTTGAGCAGGAAAAAAATCGTTTACAGGGAAGTTTGTTAAAAATAGAAAAAGAAATAAATAAGATTAATGAAAAGTTAGATAGTAAAAATTTTATTCAGAATGCTCCAGATGAGATTGTTGATGAACAGAAAAATAGACAAAAAGAGTATTTACTTTCTAAGGAAAAAATTGAAGTGGCTATAAAGAGTTTAGGATAATTATGAAATTTGATAAAAATAAATTGCCTAGTCGTCATGTATCTGTTGGTCCAGAACGTGCACCTCATAGATCATATTATTATGCGATGGGATTGAATGAGGACGACATAGGCAAGCCTTTTGTTGGCGTTGTATCTACTTGGAACGAAGCCGCTCCATGCAACATTGCTTTAATGAGACAAGCACAATCTGTAAAAAAAGGCGTAACTCAAGCAGAGGGCACTCCAAGAGAGTTTTGCACCATTACAGTTACCGATGGGATCGCAATGGGTCATCAAGGTATGAAGTCATCCTTGGTATCTCGTGAAGTAATTGCAGACTCTACCGAACTTACAGTTAGAGGACATTGTTACGACGCAATAGTAGGACTGGCAGGATGTGACAAGTCTCTTCCTGGTCTGATGATGGCCATGTGCCGCTTAAATGTACCTAGTGTATTTATGTACGGGGGAAGTATTCTGCCAGGAAAATACAAAGGTAAAGATGTTACTGTAGTTGATGTATTTGAGGCTGTCGGCAAGTATTCATCTGGTAATGCAACTGAAGAAGAATTGCATGAACTTGAATGTGTAGCATGCCCAAGTGCGGGTGCTTGTGGAGGACAATTTACTGCAAACACCATGGCATGTGTTTCAGAAGCAATTGGATTAGCACTACCATATTCATCTGGTGCCCCAGCTCCATATGAGGAAAGGGATAAATATGCGTACGAAGCTGGAAAGCAAGTTATGCAATTGATTGAAAAAAATATTCGACCACGAGATATAGTTACGAGGAAGTCACTTGAAAATGCAGCAACTATTGTTGCCGCCACAGGAGGATCTACAAATGCGGGACTTCATTTACCTGCAATTGCTCATGAGTGTGGTATCAAATTTGATTTAGATGATGTAGTCGAAATATTTAAACGCACACCTTATCTTGCTGATTTAAAACCTGGTGGACAGTATGTTGCCAAGGATGTTTATGAGGCTGGAGGTGTACCTATAATTATAAAAACTTTATTTGAAGGTGGCTATATTCATGGAGACTGCATGACAGTTACTGGCAAAACAATGAAAGAAAATTTAGAAAGTGTGAAATTTAATAAAGAACAAAACGTTATTCGTTCATATGACAACCCTCTAAGTCCTACGGGAGGAGTTGTAGGCTTGAAAGGTAACTTAGCACCCGATGGAGCGATAGTAAAAGTTGCAGGAATGGAAAATCTTAAGTTCAAAGGCAAAGCAATATGCTTTGACTGTGAAGAGGATGCCTTTGAATGTGTAAAAAATAATAATTACAGCGAAGGTGATGTATTTGTTATTCGTTACGAAGGGCCCAAAGGAGGCCCAGGCATGAGAGAAATGTTGTCAACAACAGCTGCAATATATGGACAAGGTATGGGCGATAAAGTAGCGCTTATAACTGATGGTCGCTTTAGTGGAGCAACAAGAGGATTTTGTGTAGGACATGTATCACCTGAAGCTGCAGTTTGCGGAACAATTGCATTGGTTCAAGATGGTGACGAAATAATATTAGATGCTGAAATAGGAGAAATTCAGCTTAATGTGCCAGAAAATGTCCTGGAAGAAAGAAAAAGTAAGTGGAAAGAGAGAGTAACTGATTTCAACTCAGGAACCCTATGGAAATACTCAAAGACAGTAGGGTCTGCCTCATCAGGGGCTGTAACCCATCCAGGAGCAAAGGAAGAAACGCACACTTACGCTGATATTTAAAGGTTTTTCATTATTTCACTAAAAATAGAGGTATAAGCTAAATTTTAATAAATCCCAAGAAAATCTAGGTTTTTCATGAGTCTAATTTTCTTGAAAAATCATCACTATTAATTGATACTTTATATATGTAAATCTTTAATAGGGGAGATTCCTTAAGAAGGAATATTTATCATGACATTAATCATTTCAATTTTAAAAAAATTTCTTGTAATCACAATATTCGCTTCATTTACACTTATAAATGCTAGTGCACAGACATTAACAAATATGGTTAATCAAATTCTTGATAGCCATGAGGATATTGTAAATGCAAAAAAAGAATTAGAAGAGGCAGATAGAGATATAACAGATGCTCTTCTAGCATATGCTCCGGATTTATCAGTAAAATATGAGGCAGGAAGGAATGATAAATATGAGGCAAGTTCAAATTCACAGTTAGATTTCAAAACGTGGGATTGGACTTGGAAACAAAAGATAATGGATTCAGGTGCTACTCTTAATGGCATTAGAAATAAACAATTGGAGTCTGAAAAGTCTCAGTTAGATTTTATCACAGCTAGAAATGATTTATTAATTGAGGCCGCAGATGCATACCTTGGACTAATAAAAGCTGGAGAAAAGCTCGAGGCTTCAGTAGCAGCTGAAGAAAATACTAGAGCTACTTCTGGACAGGAAGAAATCAGAGTTCAAGTTGGATCTGGATTGGCATCTGATGTATTGAAAGCAAAAAGACAATTAGCGAGCGCTCAAAAAACTGTAATTACAGATGAGAAAAGTTTTAAATCTGCGGTATTCACTTTTGAGAAACTTTTTAAAACTGATGCAGTTGAAGTAAGTAGTCTTGTCAAACCTCGATTAAGTCCAGCGGCATTAGCAATGGTTCCAAATTCTATGGATGCAACTGTAGAGATGGCGCTTGCTAATAACAGAGATTTATTGAAATCAAAAATGGATGTTGATATTGCAAGAAATGATTTAAATGTCGCACTTGCTGGATTTGGTCCATCTGTAGATGGAGAATTAAAATACTCTGATAAAAAAGATGCGTCTCATACAGGTGGCAGTCATCATGAAGAGCAATTAAAGGTAACTGTTGAGTTTCCTATCTCAGGTCTTTATATGGAATTGCCAGGTTACTTGAATGATCGTTCTGCTTTAGACAGAGCAATCAATGATCTAGCTGTTAAAGAGAGAGATACTATAAAAAAAGCGAAGGATGCTTGGATTGAATATTCAAATGCTAGAACGATGCTATCTTACAGTGAAAATGAAGCAACGATTGCTCAAGAACTTTTGACGATTGCTCAAAAAGAAAGAGCTGCTGATCAGACTGATGCTGCGGCTGTTCTGTCAGCTGAAGAGACACTCGAGAGCTCATTAAAGGATTTGTCTGATGACAGCATGTCTCTTGTAACTTCTGTTTATGAAATCCTTGATGTAATTAATTTACTAGAACCGTCAATGATAGAAAATACAAAAGTTGAGGGAACATTCAACTCATCATCATAAGGATTAATTAGAATAAAATATAATATTAATATCAAGATTAAATTAGAAAGGAATAATTAAATGCCAGTAACTCCAGCAGAAGCTCAAGAGTTTTTTCAGGAGGTTGCGTCCGCAGCATCACCGGAAGAACAGCAGGCATTAATACAAGAATACGCAGCTAATAATGACAATCCAGACGAAATGTTGGCCGCTGTGGTTCAAGCGAACCCTGCAGCTGCTCAACAAATTGCATCTGCAACTGCTCAGGCAATACCTGAACAAGCAGCAGAGATAGCTGGAGCAATTGCTGCAGCTGCACCACAAACTGCAAATGCTACTGCTGCTGCAATGGCATCAGCTGCACCTGATATTGCACAAGATGTTGCATCAGATGTTGTGAATAACGCTCCTGCCGCTGCAGGTGCTGTCGCTGCATCCCTTACACAAATTAATCCTGAGGGCGCTGCTGAAATGGCAGCTGCAATTGCTGAGTCAACACCCGCTGCAGCAGGCGCTGTTGCTGCTGCCGTTGCACAAGCTGCTCCTGAACATGCCGTTGAAGCCGCTGCCTCAATGGCTGCTGCAAATCCTGCAGCTGCAAGTGGAGCTGCAAGCGCTGTAGCTGCCGCTGATCCTGAAGCTGCTTCTCAAGTCGCAACTGCAATGGCACAAGCCGCTCCTGAAGCTGCTGCTGCTGTAGCTGCTGGCGTTGCATCTGGCGTCGCTCAAGCTGCAATTGCAGAAGTAAATCAAGAAACAGCACAAGCTAATGCTGAAATTCAAGCTGATGCTCAAGGCCAAATAGGCGATGCACAAGCTGATTTTGCCGAAGCCACAGGCGCTGGATCTGAGTCTGCTCTTGCTGACGCACAAGGTGAGATTGCCGACGTTCAATCTGCTGCTCAAGACGCTTTGATTGAAAGCAATCAAGCAGGACAAGAAGCTGCTCTAGCTGCCTCACAAGAAGCTACTGCTGAAATTATATCTGAAATGATTGCAATGAATCCTGATGCTGCTGCAGAAATTATAGCTGGAACTGCAGCATCAAATCCTGAGGCTGCTGCAGAAATTGTTCAAGAAATGATGGAGTCAAATCCAGAAGGTGCTGTTGAAATGTGTGCAGATATTGCTGAGGCAAACCCTGCCGCCGCTGCTCTTGCAACAGAAGCAATTATAGAGTCCAATCCTGAACTTGCTATTGAAGCTACTGCTGCTATGGCTGAAGTTGCACCTGCTGCAGCTGGCGCTGCTGCAGAAGTAATGGCTGAATTAGCTCCTGAACAAGCAGGTGAAGCTGCGATTGCAATGCAAGATGCTGCGCCTGAAGCTGCTGCTGCAATTGCTGGCGGGGTTGCTCAAGGCAATCCTGAAGTCGCTGCTGAGGTAGCTAACGAAATGGCTGCCGCTGATCCTGAAGCAGCTGCTGATATTGCAACAGGTGTCGCCGTTGCTGCACAAGCCAATGCTCAGGCTGAAGTTGCTGAGGCACAAGCTGAAGCCCAAGCTCAAGTAGCTGAGGTTCAAGAAGAGCTTGCTGACGCCGTCAGTGAAGCACAAGCAGATTTAAATTCTGATGATCCAAATATTGTTGCCGATGCTCAAGCCACTCTAGCAGACGCACAAGCACAAATTGCAGATGCTCAAGCTGCTGGACAAGAAGCTATTGCAGAAGTCCAAGGTGCTGCAGCAGAGACCGCACAAGATTTAGCTGGTGATATCGCTGGCGCGATGATGGAAGCTAATCCTGAAGCAGTTGCTGACATTGCAGAACAAGTAGCTGAGTCTGCACCAGGTACTGCTGCTGGCATAATGAATGCTGTAGCTGAGGTTGCTCCAGAACAAGCTGTTGAAGCTGCCGCAACAATGGCTGATGCAAACCCTGCCGCTGCAGGTGCTGCCGTGGAAGCTGTCACTGAAGCTTTACCTGAATTAGCGACTGAAGCTGCTGTGGCTATGGCGGAAGCTGCTCCAGAAGCTGCAGCAAGTATTGCTGCAAGTGTCGCTCAAGCAAATCCAGATGCTGCAACTGAAATTGCATCTGAAATGGCAAACGTTGCTGCAAACAATGAAAACTTTTCTCAAGATGAAGCTCTAGCTATGCAAACTGCAATTGCAACTCAAGTTGCAAGTGCTGCACCTGAAGCTGCCGCAGAAGTTGCGAGCGCAATGGTAGAGTCAATGACAACTGGTATTGAAGGTAATGCCAGTGAAGGTGCTTTAGCTGAAGCCGCTGCTGCGATGACAGCAAATGTTGCATCTGCTGCAACCCAAGCTGATCCTGAAGGAGCCGCTGACTTAGCAAGTACCATGATGGAACAAATGGCTGAGATACCAGGTATTGAGCCTGAGGCATTGGCCGAGACTGGTGCGGGCATGACAGCAAATATGGCTGCAACTGCCGTCGCTGCTGATCCAGAGGGAGCCGCTGATTTAGCTGGTGCCATGATGGATGTTATGGCAGATATTCCAAACGTTCCTGAAGATTTTGACATGGCTGGTCAAATGGCTGAGATGACAACTAATATTGCGACCCAAGCTACAGCAGCAGCTCCCGAGCAAGCTGCTGAATTAGCTGGAGCAATGATGGAGCAAATGGCAGATATTCCTGGCGCTCCTGATGATTTTGATGCTGCCGCGCAAATGGCAGAAATGACAGCAAATATAGCAACTGCAGTTGCAGCTGCGGATCCTGAAGCTGCAGGTGAAATTGCTGGTCAAATGATGGAACAAATGGCTGAGATCCCTGGCGTTTCTTTAGAAGACATGGCTGAGTTTAACAATGATATGGCTGCACAGGTTGCGCAAGTTGCACCTGAAACAGCAGGGGATGTATTGGGAGCAATGGCTGCTGCTGATCCTGGTGCTGCAGCTGAACTAGCAACTGCAATGGCAGAAGCTAATCCTGCTGCCGCAGGTGAGGCGATGGCAGGACTTGCTGAAGCTGCGCCAGAACTTATTGCAGATGTTGCTGGAGCAGTTGCTGAAGCTGCACCAGAATTATCTGGAGTCCTAGCTGCCGGAGTTGCATCTGGTAACCCAGAAGTTGCAGCTGAGGCCGCTCTTGCTTTATCAGAAGTTAATCCAGACGCTGCCGCACAAATCGCTGCAAGCACTGCTGCTGCTAATCCAGAATTCGCTGCAGAAGTTGCAGCTGCAATGGCTGAAGCCAATCCTGATGCCGTAGCCGATATGGCTGCCGCTGTTGCACAATTTGCACCAGACGCTGCTGCATCTGTTGCATCTGAACTTATTTCTAATGATCCTGAAGCTGCAGGTGAACTCGCAGCTGCAATGGCCGAAGCAAACCCAGCTGCTGCTGGAGATATTGCTGGCGCGTTGATGGAGTCTGCTCCTGAACAAGCTGTGGCTGCCGCTACAGCAATGGCTGAAGCTAGTCCTGCTGCCGCTGCATCTGCAGCACAAGGTATGGCTGCTGTTGTTGCCGATGCAGGTTTCTTTGATGGTGGAAGTGCTGACATAGCAACTCAAGCTGCTGCTGCTATGGCAGAAGTCGCACCAGAAGTTGCTTCCTCAGTTGCCGCTGGTATCGCTAGTGGTAATCCTGAAATGGCTGCCGAGGTTGCAGTCGCAATGGCAGAAGCCGCTCCAGATGCTGCTTCCGCAATCGCAGGTGGAATGGCTAGAAGCGCACCTGATGCCGTTGGCGATGTTATTGGGGCAATGGCTGATGCTAACCCAGAAGCTTTGAATGATATTGCATCAGGTGTTGCCCAATTTGCACCAGCTGCTGCTGGTGATGCAATGGCTGCTGTTGTAGAAGCAAATCCAGAAGCTGCAGTTGCTGCCGCAACTGCAATGGCTGCTGCTAATCCCGCTGCTGCTCAAGATATTACTGCCGCTATAATAGAAGTTGACCCCGGCGCTGCCGCAGATACTGCCGCTGCATTAGCAGAAGCAGTCCCTCAAGCCGCTGGAATGATTGCTGCAGGTGTTGCAGAAGCTGCACCCGAGGCTGCTGCGGATGTTGCTGGTTCGCTTGCTGAAGCTAACCCAGCTGCCGCTGCTCTAATTGCCACTTCTGTTGCACAAGCTGCACCAGAACTCGCAGGTGATATTGCTGCTGATATGGCCGCCGTTAATCCTGAAGCTATGGCAGGAGCTGTTGCAAATATTGCAGCAACTGTTGCTGCTGCGAACCCAGATTTAGCTGCAGACATTGCAGGAGATATGGCTGCTATTAATCCGAATGCCGCTGGCGCAATTGCAAATGTTGTTTCAGCTCAAGCTCCAGAAGCCGCAGCCGAAGCTGCAGCCGCATTAATTCAAGCTAATCCAGATGCCGCTGGCGCAATAGCTGCTGGAGTTGCTGCTCAAGCACCTGAAGCCGCCGCTGAAGCTGCTACGGCATTAGTTGAAGCTAATCCAGATGCCGCTGCCGCAATTGTTGGTGGAATGGCAAATGCAAATCCAGACGCTGTTGCTGATGTTGCAGGGGCTATGATGGAAGCTGCTCCTGAAGCTGCCGCTGCTATGGCTGGTGCTGTTGCTCAAGCTGCGCCTGAAATGGCTGGAGATATGGCAATAGCAATTGCTGAGAGTAATCCTGAACTTGCTGTTGAAGCTGCTGCTGCAATGGCAGAAGCAAACCCTGCTGCTGCACAAATGGCCGCAGAAGGTATGATGGAAGCTGCACCTGAGCTTGCTGCGGACGCTGCAAATGCAATGGCTGCTGCTGCCCCTGAAGCTGCTGCAGATATTGCTGGTGGAATGGCAATGGCTAACCCTGATGCTGCTGCAGAAATTGCTGGCGCGATGGTCGAAGCTAATCCCGAAATGGCTGGAGACATTGCTACTGGAGTTGCGATGAGTGCTCCTGCCGCAATGGAAGATGTGGCTAGTACTTTAATTGAAGCTAACCCTGAAGCGACAGCAACTATGGCTGCTGTTCTTGCTGAAACTGCACCGGGCGCTGCTGATAACATGATGAATACTGTTGCAGATATTAATCCTGAAGCTGCACTTGCTGTTGCTGGTGCAATGGCTGAAGCTAATCCAATGGCTGCTGAGGGAACCGCTGGCGCAATAGCAGATACGTTGCCTGATCTTGCTGCTGATGCAGCAGGTGCTATGGCCGCTGCTAATCCTGACGTAGCAGGTGATATTGCTGCAGGTATGGCTGCTGCTAATCCAGAAATTGCTGGCGACGTCGCTGGCGCTATGATGGATGCGGCGCCTGAAGCTGCACAGGGAATTGCACAAGGAATTGCCTCCGCAGCCCCTGACCAAGCTGCAGATGTTGCTGGCGCAATGGCAGAAGCTAACCCAGAATTTGCTGGTGATATTGCTGGCGGAATGGCTGCAGGAGACCCTGGTCAAGCTGCAGATATTGCAACTGCAATGGCTGCTGCAAACCCTGACGCTGCAGGTGAAATTGCTGGTGGCGTTGCTGAATTTGCTCCTGCTGCTGCAGGAGATGTTGCTGGCGCTATGGTTGAAGCCAATCCTGAAGCTGCGATAGAGATGGCAACGGCAATGGCTGAAGCTAACCCACTTGCTGCTGGCGCTGCAATGGGGGCAATGGCTGAAGCAGCACCTGAGATCGCTACTGATGCTGCAGCTGCAATGGCTGAAGCTAATCCTGATGCAGCTGGTTTTGCTGCTCAAAGTATGGCTGACGCTGTTCCAGAATTAGCCGCTGAAGCTGCAACGGCAATGATGGAAGTTGCACCTGACTCTGCTGGTGCAATTGCAGGAGGAGTTGCAAGAGGAGATGTCGATATTGCCGCTCAAGTTGCAACTGATATGGTTAACGCTAATCCAGAATTAATGGGAGATATTGCAGGAGGTGTTGCTCAAATGGCTCCTGGTGCTGCTGGTGACGTAGCTGGCGCAATGGTTGAAGCAAATCCAGATGGCGCAGCCGATATGGCCGCTGCTGTTGCTGAAAATGTCCCTGGAGCAGCTGGTGCTGTTGCAGGCGCTATAGCAGAAGCTGACCCAGCACTTGCTGCTGAAGCTGCTGGTGCGATGATGGAGGCAAACCCTGCTGCTGCTTCTGCAGCTGCTGCTGGTATGGCAAATGCCGCACCTGAAGTTGCGGGTGATGTTGCTGGTGCCATGATGGAAATTGCAATGGCACCTGACTTTGCTGCTGACTTTGTTGAAAATGCTACTACTGCGAATCCAGACATGAGTCCTGAACAACTTGATGCGCTAGTAGAGAATTTCGCAGGAAATGCGGTTGGCTCAATTGCTCAAGGTATGGCAGTAGGTGATCCTGATATAGCTGGTGATATGGCAGGGATTATGATGGATGCTGCTATGGCCAATCCTGAAATGGCTGAAAATTTTGTAGGTGAAATTGCAGGCGGTATGGCTGCAGGCGCGCCTCAACAAGCAGGAGATATTGCTGTTGGCATGATGGAAGCAAATCCTGAGATGGCTGGAGATATTGCTGGCGGAGCTGCCGCAGGCAACCCACAAGTTGCAGCAGGAGTTGCAATGGAAATGGTTGGATCAGATCCGAGTTTAGTTAACGATATTGCTGGTGGGGTTGCTGAAATGGCACCTGCCACTGCAGGTGGTGTTGTTGGCGCAATGGTCGCTGATAATCCTGATATTGCAGCTGGAGTAATTGATGCAGCAATGACAGCAAATCCAGCCGCCGCTGGTGCCGTTGCTGGTGGAGTTTTAGCTGCAGTTCCTGATGGGGAAGCTGCTATTGGAATTATGCAAGAAGTTGCAGCTGCTAATCCAGAAGCTGCTGGTGCCTTTGCAGGAGGTATAGCGCAAGCTAACCCTGTTGCTGCCGGTGAAATGGCTGGTGGTTTGGCTGCAATTGATCCTGGACTAGCAGGAGATATGGCAGGCGCCATGGCAACTGCTAACCCTGCTGCTGCAACGATGGTTGCTGCAGGAGTAGCTGAATTTGCTCCAGATGCTGTGGGAGCAATTGCTGGTTCTATGGCTGAAGCTAATCCAGCTATTGCAGGACAGGTTGCTGCTGGTATGGCTCAGTTTGATCCTGGTGCCGCAGCACAGTTTGCTGGAGATTTAGTTGCTGCTAATCCCGATATGGCTGCGAATATTGCAAGTGGAATGGCACAATTAGCTACGCAAGGTGGTATGGCAGATTTAGCTGGTGAGTTTATGGGTCAAATGGCGGCAGCTAATCCTGAAATGGCTGGCATGATGGCAGCTGGGATGACTCAAATGATGGGTAATCAAGGCGCGGCATTCATGGCTGATATGGGCGATGTAATGGGGGCCGATATGGCAGCTCAATTACAGGCTGATATGCAATCACAAATGGCAGATATGCAAGCAATGATGCAAAGTGCAATGCAGGGCGGAGACATGTTTATGGGGCCAATGATGACGGGTGACATGATGGGACCTGCTGACTTTGGTGGAATGATGGAT
>CACKXV010000008.1 GCA_902604225.1 uncultured Pelagibacteraceae bacterium
ATGAAAAAGTTGTTGATGCAGAATTTGAAGAAGTTAAAGAAGACAATAAAGAATCGTAAGCAGGTAAGCTTATGTCAAAAAGAGACTATTATGAAGTTCTTGGTGTATCCAAGTCTGCTGACGATTCAGAGATAAAAAAATCCTATAGAAAACTTGCGATGAAATATCATCCTGATCGAAATCAGGGAGATGCGGAAGCTGAAGTAAAATTCAAAGAAGCTAGTGAGGCATACGCGGTTCTTCAAGATAAAGAAAAAAGGTCTGCGTATGATCAGTTTGGTCATGCAGCTGTCGACGGAAGCTCTGGACAAGGTGGTGGTGGATTTGATTTTTCTTCATCAGCTTTTCAGGACATTTTTGAGGATTTTTTTGGCGGTGACTCGTCTTTTTTTGGTGGGGGTGGAAACAGGAGAAGAAAGTCAAACAATCGTGGATCCGATTTAAGGTATGATATTACAGTTTCACTTGAAGAAGCCTATAATGGAAAAAAATTTAAGGTAAAAATACCTACACATGTTCAATGTGAGATATGTTCTGGTTCAGGAGCATCTAAAGGAAGTCAACCCATCACGTGTCAATCATGTGGAGGAAGAGGACAAATTAGATCACAACAAGGTTTCTTTTCGATTCAACAAACTTGTCCTACCTGTCAGGGAACGGGTTCAACGATATCTGATCCTTGTAATCCATGTCGTGGTTCTGGCCGAACTCAAAAAACAAAAAATCTAATGGTTAAAATACCAAAAGGAGTTGATGATGGATCAAGAATAAGACTAAGTGGCGAGGGTGAAGCTGGCACAAATGGTGGTCAACAAGGCGATTTGTATATTTTTGTTAACATCAACGAACATAGTATATTTGCCAGAGAAGATGAAAATCTTTTTGCCGAGGTACCTATTTCAATGATTGATGCTGCCGTTGGCGGATCTATTGATGTGCCAATTATAGATGGTAGTAAAGCAAGATTAAAAATACCTCAGGGAACTCAAACAGGAGATCAATTTAGACTTAAATCGAAAGGGATGCCTAACGTAAGAAGTGGATATCTTGGCGATTTATATATACAAACCAAAGTTGAAACACCTGTGAATTTAAACAAAAAACAAATTGAGATTCTAAAGTCCTTTCAAGAAGTCAGTAATAATGAAGAAAATCCTCTTAGCTCAGCTTTTTTTAAAAAAGCCAGAGATTTCTGGAAAACAAAAAATTAAATACCATTACTTTTTTCTTTATTTGAATTATCTTTAAAAAATGAAAAAAATTAAAGTAATTGTAACGGGTGCCTCAGGTCGCATGGGCACACAAATAGCAAAAAGAATTATTCAAGATAAATCTCTTATATTGTTTGGAGCAACCGAGAACGTTGGTCATCCTTCAATAGGAAAAGATATAGGTCAAATTTTAAAAACAAAAAAAACTGGTATTTTAATTACAGATAACATTATTGAACTATTTGCAAAAGCTGACGCAGTTATTGATTTTACAGTTCCAAAAGCAACATTAGAGCATGCAAAATATTCTGCACAAGCAAGAATTGTTCACGTAATTGGAACAACTGGGTTTAGCAAAAGCCAGTTACGTAAAATAGATTTTGCTGCACAGCACGCCACAATTATTAAATCTGGCAATATGAGTTTGGGAATAAATTTATTAGAGAGTATTGTAAAAATTGTTTCCTCAAAATTAGATAGCTCTTTTGATATAAAAATAAATGAAACTCATCATAAACATAAAATTGATGCACCATCAGGAACAGCAATAATGCTTGGTAAAGCTGCTGCTAGTGGGAAAAATAAAAAATTGGAAAATGTAGTGAAGATTAATCGCACTAATACAATTGGTAAAAATGTAAAAAATAAAATTGTAATGTCGTCCTTCAGAAAAGGTGAAACCATTGGAGACCATGAGGTAAAATTCTCATCAAATGATGAAACGATTAGAATTCAGCACATAGCTGAAAATAGGGGCATTTTTGCTAATGGAGCACTTCAAGCTGTAAAATGGGGAATGAATAAAGGACCAGGACTTTTTTCAATGACCGACGTTTTGAATATTTAGAACAGTAATAAATAGCTTATGAAAAGAGCTGAACGTGCAACAAAAATAATGGGTATACTAAATAAAATATATCCTAAAACTCCTATACCTCTAAATCACAAGAACAAATTTGAACTTTTAATTTCTGTTCTTTTAAGTGCACAATGTACTGATAAAAGAGTGAATGAAATTACACCAGTACTTTTTAAAGAAGCAAATAATGCAAAAAAAATGCAAACGCTTTCTAAAAATAGAATATACAAGATTATAAGACCGTGTGGCCTTGCTCCCCAGAAGTCTGGCGCAATCCATAGATTATCTAAAATATTAGTTAATAAATTTAATGGCGAGGTACCAGAAAGTTTTGAAGAACTTGAAAAGCTTCCTGGTGTTGGCCATAAAACAGCCAGTGTAGTAATGTCACAAGGTTTTGGTCATCCAGCTTTTCCTGTTGATACACATATTCATCGATTAGCACAAAGATGGGGGTTAACTAATGGAAAAAATGTAACGCAAACAGAAAATGATTTAAAAAAAATCTTTCCAATGGATAGTTGGAATAAACTTCATTTACAAATTATTTTTTACGGGAGAGAGTATTGTGAAGCTAGAAAATGTTTTGGCTTAGATTGTAAAATTTGCAAAACCTGTTTTCCTAATAGGAAAAAGCCAATAAAAACAAAAAAACCTTAATAGATATTTTTATAATAGAGAGTTGATAGTTTGACGGTAACTGCTAGAGTTCTTTCGATATGACAAATAAAGTAGCATTGATAATTGGCGCTGGTGATAGTTTAGGTTCGTCAATAGCAAGAGTTTTTGCAAATGATGGGTTTACTGTTGTAGTTGCAAGAAGAAATGGTGATAAGTTATCTAAGTTGGCTGAAGAAATTAAAAAAAAATGGTGGTGAATGTTTCTTTTATTCACTTGATGCAAGAAAAGAAGATGATGTCATAAGCTTAATTAATAAAATTGAAAACGATATCGGAGAGATCTTAGTTGCCGTATACAACATAGGAGCAAATATTAGATACGGCATATTAGAAACAACATCTAGAAAGTATTATAAAGTTTGGGAAATGGCTGCATTCGGTGCATTTCTTATGGGAAGAGAAGTTGCAAAAAAAATGGTCCCTAGAAAAAAAGGAACTGTAATTTTTACTGGAGCATCGGCAAGCGTCAGAGGTAAAGAGGGTTTTGCCGCTTTTTCAGGAGCAAAGCATGCTAAGCGGGCTCTATCACAGAGTATGGCGAGAGAGTTAGGACCAAAAGGAATTCATGTTGCACATGTTGTTATTGATGGAGCAATTGATACCCCATGGGTCAATGAATTGTTTCCCGATTATGTGAAAGAAAAGAAGAAAATTGATGGGCTAATGAATCCAGATGATATTGCACAGAATTACTTAATGATACATAATCAACCGAAAAATGCGTGGACTTATGAATTAGATCTGCGTCCTTGGGTGGAGACATGGTAGATAATAAATATGATATAGTAGGTATTGGTAATTCTATTGTTGACGTAATTACAGACGTAGAAGATCAATTCTTGAATGATCACGAATTAAGAAAAGGCCTCATGTCTTTGGTGGACTTAGATGGTATTAAAAATATCTCTGGAAAAATTGATATTAAGAAAACGGTTTCTGGTGGATCAGTTGCAAACTCAATAGTTGCTCTAGCTCAAAATAACTTGAAAACAGCTTTTATTGGAAAAGTTGGAATAGATGAAGTCGGTAACGCATTTGTTGATGGCTTAAGTAAAGAAAATGTATTTTTTGCGAATACACCTCAATCTGATGAGAGTGAAACAGGGCGATGCTTAGTTATGGTAACCCCTGATGCCCAAAGGACAATGAGTACCTATTTAGGAATATCCCAAAAACTTAATTCTGATGATGTTAATGAAGATGTTATTTCTCAATCAAAGATCACTTATCTAGAAGGATACCTTTGGGACCTAGACGACGCTCAAGTAGCAATCAAAAAAGCGACAAAGGTTGCTAAGGAGAATAATAAAATTGTAGCCTTTAGTGTATCAGATGTATTCTGCATTGAGCGTTTTAAAGAGAGCTTTTTAAGTTTAATTGATGAAGATGCTGATATTGTTTTTGCGAATGAAGAGGAAATGAAATCTCTATTAGGCACATCAGACTTAGACGAGAGCATAAATATTATTAAAGATAAGAATAAAATTTTTGCGATTACACTCGGTGAAAAAGGTGCAATGATTGTAAATAATGAAGAGGTAATTAAAATTGAACCCCAAAAAATAGATAATCTTGTCGATACGACGGGAGCTGGTGATCTATTTGCTGCAGGGTTTTTACTGAAATATATTCAGGGACAGCCCCTTAAAGAATGTGGCAAAGAAGGAGTTAGGTTTGCTTCAAAAGTAATACAAATCTATGGGGCTAGATTATAAAATTTAGCTACCTAAAATTTTGTCAATTTCATTAATGACTACATCTGTAGTTATTAAATTTATATCATTTCCACCAAAACTCTGCGAAGTGATAAAATTAATGTTTGTGAACTGATCATTTAAAAACTTGACTGCACTTGTTGGACCACAGATTTTTAATAATGGACACATATTAGTTGAGAGCATTTGACCTGTTCCGCCATCGTTAGTTATAGCAATATCTAAGTAATTTGTTGATGCCATAACCACTTCAATGCCCGGATAATTTTTGACTTCTTCTTCAGGAAAAAGAGGCTTATTTATTGCATCAACTATTTTTTTACGCAAATTTTGTTCTTCTGGACCAAGAAAAAAAACAATATTAAAATTTTTTTTTTCATAATGTTTCGCCACTTTTAAGTAATTATCAAATGACCATATTCTTTTTGGAGTATTTGAACCAGGTGCAATACCAATATACTTTTTACTTGGGTCAAATAAATTTTTTAAGTTCTCTGTTATTGCTTGAGGAATATCTATTGCAAATTCTTTTTTAGCTTCATGATTTGAAACTAGGTCAAGCATTTCAATTATACTTTTTACGTAAAATTTTCTTTTTTTACTTAATTTTTTAGGTTTAAATTTAGAAAAAAACCAATTAGCAGAAGATGAAATAAAAATTTTGGTTTTTAGTCTTTTTAAAGCAATAGTTCTAGGTACAGCTTTTTGCGTATCAATGATAATATCAAACTCTTCATTACTTAAGTCATAAACATTTGAAATTTTTTTCCAAAAAAATGGACTTAGTTTTGCTTTTTCCCATATTTTATCAATATGGTTTAAAGTAAATTTATTTAGCCTTTGATTATACTCCGTGTAGATTGTATCAGTCATCCAATGAATTTCATAATTTGGAAATCTATCTTTAAGTTGATAAACTATTGGCAATTTTAAAATACCATCTCCAATTTGCTCTCCATTGCTGAAGATTAAAACTTTTTTCATTGGTTTAATTTTGAGTCGTATCTTCTGATACTTTGATTATTAGTTTCCCCTCATTTTCTCCTGAAAATAGCTTTTTAATAGAATTTTCTGCATTCTCTAACCCAGGAACTATATGATTTTTGTATTTAATTTTTCCCTCCTTGATCCAAGTTGTAAGGTCTTGATAAGCCTCTATGTATCTTTTAAAATAGTCAAAAACAATGAAACCTTTGAGCATTATTCTTTTGATCAATAGGTTTCCCCATGCTGGTCCAGGTACTAATGATTCAGCGTTATAGCCAGATATTAAGCCACATAAACTTATTCTTCCATTTATATTCATTCTTGTAAGGACAGCATCGGTAATGGTTCCTCCAACATTTTCAAAATATATATCAACTCCATCAGAACAAAGATCTTTAAGTCTGTTTCTTATATTTTCTGTTTTGTAATTTATTGCTCCATCTATGCCAAGGTCATTTACTAACCACTGACACTTCTCGTCAGAACCAGCGATACCGATAACTTTGCATCCTTTTATTTTTCCAATTTGGCAAACTATAGAACCTACTGCACCCGCTGCAGCTGAAACAACTAATGTTTCACCTGATTGAGGCTTTGTAATATCTAGTAAACCAAAATAAGCAGTCATCCCTGTCATTCCCAAAATACTCATGTAACTATCTAATGGAAAACCGGTGCCTTGAGGTATTTGTCTAACACCTTTACCATTGGTGATAAAAAATTCTTGCCATCCACCCATACAATTAACAATCTCACCTTCTTTAAATTTTTGGTTTTTTGATTTCTCAACTACGCCTATTGTTCCGCCTCTCATAACGTCTCCAGTTTTCATTGCATCAACATAAGAGGCACGCCCACTCATCCATCCTCTGTTTGCAGGATCAAGTGATAAATAAATATTCCTTATCAAAACGTCATTTTCATTTAATTCTGGAACAGAAGTTTCTTCCATAACTAAATCACCTTCTTTGATATCTCCTACAGGGAAATTTTTTAGTATCCATTGTTTATTAATCATTTTTTTTCTCCCATCATTTTTTTTAAATTTACTTGAGGCATATCTACAATTACACAAGTAGATGTGGCTGTAACAACAGTTCTGTTGTTTTGTTCAAGTCTTCCTTCTAGGAAAGCAATATTTTTTCCTGATTTAACTACTTGGCCATATCCAATTACTTTTCCTGGTTTTGTAGGATATAAAAAATTAGTTTTTAGTTCTATAGTTGGTGGTCTTTTCTTAAAATGGTTTTGAAAGATAAAGGCAAGAGCAGTAGCATCATCAACCATCCCACTTACGATACCTCCTTGAACATCACCTGCAGGATTACAATATTTTTGCTCTACCTCAAATTCCATTTTAATACTTCCAGCATCAGTATTCACTTCAAGAACTGTCATGTTGAATAGGTTAAATAATTTATTTTTGTTAAATAAATTTACCAGTTCTTCGTCTGAAATCTTACTTGTCATTATAGATTACTCTTAATTTGGTTTTTCTGGGAAAACCATTGGACCTAAAGGTCTTCCAGCTAATAAATGAAAGTGAAGATGCGGTACTTCTTGATGTGCGTCATTTCCAGCATTCGCTATAACTCTATAACCATTTCCTCCTGAATTTTCACTAATACCCAACATATCAGCAACCTTAGCAATAGCCCTATTAAACCCGATAATTTCATTATCACTGGCGTTTAAACTAAAGTCATTAATGTCTAGGTAGTTTCCTTTAGGAATAATTAATGCGTGGGAAGGTGCTTGAGGCCTTATATCTTTAAAAGAAAGTACAAAGTCATCTTCATAAATTTTATCACAGGAAATCTCACCTCTTATTATTTTTGCAAATATATTATCTTTGTCGTAACTCATTATTTACGTAACCCTGTTTTACCTTCCCTGCTTTCTAGCTCTGCGTATATTTGATCAGCTGAAATATCAAATTTTTTCCAGAGTACAAGCAAATGGTATATGAGATCGGCAGACTCATATATTATTTGTTCTGCGTTTCCTTGCTCTGCAGCTTCAACTGTTTCAAGAGACTCTTCTTTTAATTTTTCAATGCATTTAGCTTTACCTTCAGATAAGAGCTTGGCTGTGTATGATTTAGAGGGATCTTCTTTTGAACGTTTTTCAATAGTCTCAAATAATCGAACAAGAACATCAACATTATTAACCATTATTCATAACCTTCAACAATAGCAAAAAGTCTATCCTTATCTTCACCGAGCAATTTTTTTGCCTCTTGGTATTCTTTACTGTTATAAGCTTTTTTCGCATTATCAAATGAGGAGTATTCTACTACGACATTTCGTTCGTACTCTTTTCCCTCAGCAATAACTTGACTTCCTCCGCGCACTAAGAACTTACCATTGTATTTTTGCACAGCCTTAGAAGCAAGTTCAGCATACATCTTTTGTTTATCGGGATGAAGTACATTTACCTTTGCAATCCAATAACCTTTCATGATTAGATCCTAACCGGAATATTATTATCAGCAAGATATCTTTTAACTTCACCTATGCTGTATTCACCAAAGTGAAAAATAGAAGCAGCAAGTAATGCACTTGCCTCCCCTTCAAGAATGCCATCGAGAAGATGACTCAAGTTGCCAACCCCACCTGACGCAATAACTGGTACATTAACTTTTGAAGTAACAGCTTTTAATAGTTTATTGTCAAATCCACTTTTTGTTCCATCTCTATCCATTGATGTAAGTAATATTTCTCCTGCACCTAGTTTTGCCACTTCATTGCAGTAAGTAACAACATCAATGTTGGTTTCTTTTCTCCCACCATGCGTGAATACTTTCCATTGATTTTCAGCGGTTTCTTTTGCGTCTACAGCTATCACGATTGTTGATGAACCATACTTTTTTGCAGCCTCAGCTACTAAATCAATATTATCAACTGCTGCTGTGTTTATTGAAACTTTATCTGCTCCAAAATGAAGTAAACGTGAAATATCTTCCAAATTCCTGACACCTCCACCTACAGTAAGTGGTATGAAACAATTCTCAGCTGTTTTTTTTACCACCTCTAGCAATGTGTCTCTGTTATCACTTGACGCAGTAATATCTAAAAAACAAAGCTCATCAGCTCCTTCAGCATTATAGATTATAGCTTGTTCGACTGGATCTCCTGCATCAACTAGATCGATAAAATTAACCCCTTTAACAACTCTGCCATTATCAACATCTAAACAGGGTATAATTCTTTTTTTTAACATTATTTACTTAATATTTTTAATGCGTCTTTAATATCAATGTTTTTGTCATAAATTGCTTTACCAACAATGACACCTTTCATTTGAGAGTAGTTTTTACCTTTGATATTTATTATATCGTCAATTGACGACACGCCGCCTGAAGCAACGCACAAAAAGCTCGTCATTTTCATGACATTCTCCAGCATATCAAAGTTAATTCCTTTTTTCATTCCATCTCTCATCACGTCTGTACATATAATTGAATTTATTTTTAGACCTTCAATCGATAGTAAAAATTTCTCGAGATTAATTGACTTAATTTCACTCCAACCACGAAGAGCGACTTGCTCATTTTTAATATCTAGTGCAATAGACATTTTGTTTGGATATTTCTGAATAGCAGTTTGAAATAGTTCATAATCTTCAAATGCTGCTGTTCCAAGTATTACATTTTGTATGCCAATATTGATTAAGTTTTCAACTGATTTTATATTTCGAATACCTCCACCAAATTGCAATTTCAAATTTGTTTTTGACGCAATCTCTTCAATTGACTTTACATTTTCTGATTGACCCGCCAAAGCTCCATCCAAATCTACACAATGAAGCCAACTTATCCCTAGATCTTCAAATAACTTAGCCTGATCTAAGGGTGAATTATTATAAGTCGTAGATTTATTAAAATCGCCCTGGACAAGGCGTACACATTTACCATCTTTCAAATCAATAGCGGGAAATAAGATCATTATGGCTTCCAATCTAAAAAGTTATGAATTATTTTTTTTCCATTTATGTGACTTTTTTCAGGATGGAATTGTGTACCACATATATTTTCCTTGCAAACTGCCGCCGTAATTTGATCAGGGTATTTAGTCGTAGCTATAGAATGTTCACTTTTTTGATTCTGAAAATAAAAACTATGAACAAAATAAAAATCTGACCCTTGCTCACAATTATCAAATAACTTGTGATCTGAAAACGTGATCTCATTCCATCCCATGTGTGGGATCTTATATTCTTTAGGAGATGTAATTCTTCTTACTTCACCTGGTATCCAGCCAAAACCTGAGTGTGTACCAAACTCATATGATAGATCAGCCAGCAACTGCATACCCACACATATCCCCATAAAAGGGACTTTGTTTTTTATAACCGAAACTTCAAGTGATGCATGCAAACCTTCTATGTTTAAAATTGCATTTTTACAATCACCGAAAGCACCTACTCCGGGCAACACAATCTTATCGGCTGACTGAATCTCTTTAGGATCATTGGTCACAATAATATTGTAAGGATTGCTTAAATCTGAGCTTACGCTTTCAAAAGCTTTATGAACAGAATGTAAATTTCCTGAACCGAAATTTATTATAGCTAGATTCATTTACTGAATTCTTTAATGGTATCTAAAACTTCCTCGACATGATTATTAACTTTTACTTTTCGCCATATTTTTAGGATCTTGCCATTTTTGCCCACAAGAAAAGTTGATCTTTCAATTCCCTTGTAGGTTCGTCCGTACATACTTTTATTAACCCAAACTCCAAATTTTTCGCAAATTTTTTCACTTTCATCAGAAAGAAGATTAAATTTTAATTTATATTTTTCAGCGAATTTACTTTGACGTTGAACTGAGTCTTTTGAAATTCCAAAAACCGTGGTTTCAAACTTGTTGAATTTTTTTAAATTACTTTGGAATTCACAAGATTCCTTTGTGCAGCCTGGGGTATCCGCTTTTGGATAAAAATAAATGATGGTCATATCTTTAGCTGGTAATTTAACTGCATCGCCCTGTTGGTTATTAAGCTTAAAGGATGGAAGTTTTTGTCCTTCTTTTAGCATGATTATAGTTGGCCTTTTGTAGATGGTACTATATTGCCCTCGCGTTCATTTACTTGAACTGCTAATCTTAAGCTTCGTGCAAGTGCTTTAAAGCATGACTCAATGATGTGGTGATTATTTTCTCCGTAAATATTCTCAACATGTAGAGTTGTTCCACTTGCTTGCGCAAATGCCTGAAACCATTCTTTAAAAAGCTCTGTATCAAATTCACCTTGTGAAGAAGTTATTTTGGGTGCACTAAATTTTACATTCCATATTAAGTAAGGACGATTGGATAGATCAAGAGCAACTCTTGAAAGTGTTTCATCCATTGGTATGTAAGAGTGAGCGTAACGATTAATGCCTTGTCTATTACCTAATGCTTTTGACAAGCATTCCCCTATTGCAATACCAGTGTCTTCTGTTGTGTGGTGGTAATCAATATGTGTATCACCTGTAGCCTTAATGTTCATATCGATTAACGAATGCTTTGAAAATTGTTCCAACATGTGGTCAAGGAAACCTATTCCAGTTTTCACATTATACGAACCTGTGCCATCAATATTGATTTCAACGTTAATGGAAGTTTCTTTTGTCTCTCTTTTATAATTTGCAGTTCTCATATCAAAATCCACTCGGTTTTTATCAATAAATTACTGATTTATCTATAAAAAATATAATTTTTGAGCAATAAATAGCCTTGAAGTTATCGAATAAATAGCCACATATCATGAATAATGGAAAATCAACAAAGTACATCATGGCACGGGACTACAATCATCAGTGTTCGAAAGGGCAATCAAGTAGTCGTTGCTGGAGATGGGCAGGTAAGTTTAGGCAATACTGTAATTAAAGGTACAGCCCAAAAAGTGAGAAAAATTGGAGACGGAAGTGTAATTGCTGGCTTCGCAGGAGCAACCGCTGACGCATTTACCTTATTTGAAAGACTAGAAGCAAAATTAGAAAAGCACCCAAGACAACTAACAAGAGCGTGTGTTGAGCTTGCTAAAGATTGGAGAACTGACAAATATCTTAGAAGGCTGGAAGCACTACTGACTGTTGCTGATTCATCTACCTCATTGCTTATTACTGGAATGGGTGACGTATTAGACCCTGAGGGATCTGTCATTGGCATCGGAAGTGGCGGTAACTATGCATTGTCTGCTGCAAAAGCACTTATCGATAGTGATTTAACCGCTGAGGAAATTGCTTTGAAGTCACTTAAGATTGCAGGAGAAATTTGTGTTTTCACTAATAACAATATTACTCTAGAAAAAATAGAATATTAATTATGCAAGCATTTTCACCTCGAGAAATAGTCTCTGAACTGGATAGATATATTATTGGTCAGGATGATGCCAAGAAGTCAGTTGCTATTGCACTAAGAAACCGGTGGAGAAGACAACAGCTTCCCGAAGATATGAGAGAAGAAGTTCTTCCAAAAAATATTTTAATGATTGGACCGACTGGTATTGGCAAAACAGAAATCTCTAGAAGACTTTCAAAACTAGCTCAAGCCCCTTTTATGAAAGTTGAAGCAACAAAGTTTACCGAAGTTGGTTATGTTGGAAGAGATGTTGAGTCAATTGTTCGTGATTTAGTTGAAATTGCCATCACTATGGTGCGTGAGATTAAAAGAAAAGAAGTTAAAGCTAAGGCACAACTAGCAGCTGAGGAACGAGTGTTGGACTCATTAGTTGGTCCTGGCGCTGGACCTACTACGCGTGAAAGTTTTAGAAAGAAATTAAGGAACGGAGAGCTTGAAGAAAAAGAAATCGAAGTATCAGTTCAAGATACTGGATCGTTTCCTACAATTGATTTGCAAGGAGGACAAGGAGCTGGTGTTGGCATGATTAATCTCAATGATATGCTGGGTAAAGCAATGGGTCCAAAGACAAAAAAAAAGAAAATGACTGTGGAAGACTCATACGAAACACTTGTAAATGAAGAGTCTGATAAACTTATTGATACAGACCAAATCGTAAATGAGGCAAAAAAAGCAGTCGAAGATAATGGTATCGTTTTCATTGATGAAATAGATAAAGTCTGCGCACGCAGTGAAAGAGTAGGTGGTGATGTATCTCGAGAGGGTGTTCAGAGAGATCTTCTTCCACTAATTGAAGGCACAACCGTGAATACAAAGCATGGCACTATAAAAACAGATCATATACTGTTTATCGCTTCAGGCGCTTTTCAACTATCAAAACCATCCGATTTACTGCCCGAACTGCAAGGAAGGCTACCGATAAGAGTAAGCTTAAAAGCATTAACGCAAGAGGACTTTAAACGTATACTCACTGAACCGAAGTATAGTTTGATTAAACAATATGAAGCTTTATTGGGAACTGAGAATGTCAAAATCAACTTCAGTAAGGACGGAATTGACGCCATTGCAACTCTTGCTGTTGATATAAATTCAACAATTGAAAATATTGGGGCACGAAGACTTCATACAATTCTTGAAAGAGTTTTGGAAGATATTAGTTTTTCTGCAGCTGACAAAGGTGGAGAAAATATCACAATAGATGCAGATTATGTGAAAAGTAATGTTAGCGAACTTTCTAGAGACACAGATTTATCTAAATTCATTCTTTGAGCGATGTCTTTAAAAGAAAAAACAGCATATCTCAGTAAATTGAAAGTACGATATTCAGAAGTTGATAGACAGAATATTGTTTATAACTCTCACTACCTAACTTATTATGACATTTCCTTAAGTGAGATGCTTGATAGTTTATTTGATCAAGAAGAATATATTAAAGAAACTAATAATGAATTTCATACAGTCGCGGCTCAATTAAATTTTAAAAATCCAGCAAGATTAAACGATGAAGTTAATATTTTTACTGCAATTAAGAAAATTGGAAATTCAAGTATTACGTTTACGCAAGAGATATATAGAGATGGATCTGATGAATTGATTAATGAAGCCGAAATTATATGGGTAAACACTAATCAAGATGAAATGAAGCCAACATCTATTCCAGAAGATTTAAAAAATAAGTTTAGTAAATTTTTATTAGGTTAGTCAGTAGTTGCTGTTAGTAGCCAATTAGAACCTTTTGATTTTTGATTTTTTTCGAAAGTCCAAACATCAGTGATTTTTTGAACTTGATTCAAACTTCCTGAAATAACTTCATCTTTACTATTCTTTATACACGTAATCATTTCAGAGATAAATCTCACACTAACTTCCATAGGATTCTTCTTTAAATCTTTATGAACAATTTCAGACTTTTCAATTCCAATGAAATTAAATTCTACTGATTCATTTTTGTTATTACGATCATCGATGACAGAAGAAAAGCTGTCCATGACATCACTTGATAAAAGAGGCTTTAAGGCTTCCTTGTTGCCGTTTTCAAAATTAGTAACAATAGTCTCATAAGCATTTGATGCACCTTTAAGAAAATCATCCTTATCAAACCAGCCATCTTCTCTGCCTGATACATCACCCTTAGGCTTGATTTCTATAACCTTCTCAGTTTGAGCTTGTTGAGGAGTTTCGTAATTGAAGGAAGATTTATCAGTTTTCTCATGGCCTGTTCGTCTTCCAAGGACACTTCTTAAACGTAATAAAACTATGCCAGCTATAATGGCTAGTATTAATATATCTAGGTATTGAAATGCTTCACTCATCTGTACTAATATTATAAGATCCTTATTTAGGTATTTAAACTAAAGTTTCAACATTTATAGCTATTTTGTTCATATTATTACTCATTGTATTTGTCGTTATCCCGGTCATTGAGATTAGTCTTTTTATTGAAATCGGCAGTTTTATTGGCTCATTTAACACAATCTTACTAATTTTTACGACAGCATTAATAGGAGTTTATTTTGTAAGGCAACAAGGCATCAGTACCTATTATAAGTTATATAACCAACTTCAAAATCAAGAGACCCCAATTCAAACTATGTTTGAAGGGTTGGTGATATTAATATCTGGAATTTTACTAATCACTCCAGGCTTTTTCACAGACGCGTTAGGGTTCCTTGGACTCATTCCCCTTACAAGAGTTATTTTCATAAAGATTGTGGCAAACTCTGTTCTTTCTAGATATGGTATGAAAAATCAAAATCCAGATGATGTATCAATTGAAGGGGACTTTGAAGAAATAAATGACGATGAGGATAGAATAAAATAATGGATGTATCTGCAAAAATAATAACACAATTTGTGAAGGACTTATCATTTGAAAACCCTATGGGACCTGGTGCATTTCAGAAAGGAAGTGAGAGACCTGCCATCAATGCGAATGTAGACGTAAAGGCTACTAATAGAAAAGATACTGATATTTATGAAGTTGAATTAAATATTAATATTAGTGCTAAGCGTGAGGATAAGAATGTTTATATTATTGATTTAAAATATGTTGGTTTATTTGAAATTAAAAATCTTACAGAAGATATAAAGGAAGCTTATTTGTTGGTTGAGTGTCCACGGCAATTGTTTCCTTTCGCAAGACGTATTGTATACGATATGCATGCAGATGGATCTTTGCCTACTCTAATGCTTGACCCTGTCAATTTTGCTGATCTTTATGAAAAAAGAAGAAAGACAAGTTAATAACTAATAAGTTTTGGTTTGCCGTCCACAACATCAAACACAGGTTCAACTTTTGGGATGTCGGTGATCAGTTTATCGTTCATTGAACGAAGTAACGTTTGGGTATCTTGAAAGTCTTTAATCAACTCAAGATTTTTTATTGTTGGCATAATCATGGGAAACTCTCCGGACTTATATAAATCAAGTGCAACTTTGGGCTCCAACCAACGACTTTCAACCCCCTCTAAACCATCGTGTGTAGCTAGTTGGTTAGGACAACGGGCGATAAAAAATCTGGTACTGTATCTTCTTTTTTCAATCTTTGGCGTAATCCAATGAGAAATATAGGCTATTTCATCAGTAGATAGTGTTAGATCAAATTTGTCGATTAATTCTAAAAAGACATCATTTCCTTGTAGCAATTGTTTTTTGTACTGATTAACGATTTCTTCGTCAGAACCTTTGAACCAACCTTTACTAATTTTTTTTTGTTCATTGTCAGCAAGAAGTATTCCACTCTCTTCGAAACACTCTCGTATGCAAGCAATCCAATAAACTAATCCACCAGATTTAATGCCAAGTCTTTTAGAGGCCTCTTCATCATTTAATAATGGACTGTACTTGCTTATATTTTTAATATCATCACTGCTGTCTACTTTTCCTCCAGGAAATACCCACGCTCCACCAAAGTTTGTTTTCATAGCACGCTTGATCATAAAAACTTCTACTGTAGAATTGTGATCTCTAACCAGTAAAACAGTTGCTGCTGGTATTAATGATTGATTAGTTTCATTCACATTTGATAATGCATGATTGATTTTATAGTTTTGATAATCATTCATTATTATATTGCTCTTTTTTCTTCCAAATAGCGTTTTCACCAAGTGTCTCAACAAAAGTTTTGTGCAACTCTTTATCATCATCTGTTAGTCTAGTTGCGAGCTCTCTATTTTGAATCTTTTGAATATCAAAATTTGACTCAAAACTAGCATGTTGGGTTTTAACGTTTAGATCAAGACTCAGCTCACGGGCATCCATGAGTTCTATGTAAACTCTTGCGAGAAGTTCCGTGTCAATCGTCGCTGAGTGTATTTCTCGCTCCTTATTGTCGATGGAAAATCTCTTACATAAAGCGTCTAACGACACGCTTTGACCAGGAAACTTTTCTCTTGCAATAGAAACGGTGTCCACTTTTTTGTTTTTGATACTCTCTTTCCCACATGCGCTAAGTTCATGATTTAGAAAACCGATATCAAAATCAACATTGTGAGCTATGATCGTATCTTGTCCAACAAAGTCGAGGAAATCGTCAGCAATTTTTTCAAACAAAGGCTTATCTTTTAAAAAGTCATAGCTCAGTCCATGTACCTTAAAAGAAGCCTCTGGAACGTCCCTCATTGGGTTAATATATTGCTGATAAACCTTACCTGTCGGGAGAAAATCAACCAATTCAATAGCTGCAATTTCAATCACTCTATGACCCTCGGAGGGTCTCAAACCTGTAGTTTCTGTGTCTAAAACGATTTCTCTCATTTCTTATAGTAGGCATTCCATGCCTTAGGATTAATCAATTTTATTTTAGATACAACATCTTTTACTTCGAGTTTTGTCTCATCTAAGGTTTGATCTGTTGAGATTATGTAGTCTGCTTTCTTTAATTTTTCTCGATCTGGCATTTGTTGATTCTTTATCGAATTAAAAATTTCCAAAGGAACCTTTCTATCTGCAACCACTCTTTCTTTTTGTTTGCCTTCTGATGCTGTCACCACAACGGAAACATCGATATACTTTTCTCCACCTGTTTCAAATAATAAAGGAATATCCAGAATGCATCCTGGGCTATCTTCGCTTATTAATTTCTCAATGTATACGATTTGATACCGTCTGGTAGCTGGATGAACAATTTTTTCAAGATCTCTAAATTTCTCGGGTTCTTTATTAAGCATGTCTCTAAGCGCAATTCGATTTACTTTTCCCTCTGATTTAGTTCCAGGAAAAGATTCTTCAATTTTATTAATTACTTCTTCATCATTTTCATAAATATAGTGAACAGTATCATCTGCATTGTATAGACCAAAACCATATTCGGTAAACATCTTAGCGACTGTAGACTTTCCCATGCCAATGGATCCTGTTACGCCTATTAACAACATTACACACTCTCCAATAGTGACATTAATTCGTCACTAGCACCCACTTTAATTTCATGCCATATCTGAAAAGAGCAAGCTGCTTGTTCAATTAACATGCGTAATCCATTTTGAACTTTTAAACCTTTTGCTTCCGCTTGTTCTAAAAAACTGGATCGCTTAGGGTTATAAATTAAATCATAAATAAATGTGTCCATTTCTATATTTTCAAAACTCAAAATATTATTATGCTCTCCTTCCTTTTGCCCAAGGCTAGTTGTGTTAACAATGAACGATGAGGAGTTAGCGTAATTATCCAACTCTTCTGTGCTTACGGGACTTGAGTTTATTGATAAATCATTAAGCAAAATCACTGCTTTTTCAGGTGTTCTGTTAAACAATCTCACCTGGCTTCCCAATTCGTTTAACGCATGAACGACGGACCTGGCGGAGCCCCCGGCGCCAAGAACGAGTGTCTTTTTGTTAGTAATATTTTCTTCTATTGTTTTCTTATCTAAAGAATTAATGAAACCAACGGCGTCAGTATTGTCAGCATTTATTTTGTCAGAGCTTAGGGTAAGAGTATTGGCTGACCTGAGTTTTTTTGAAACGTTAGATATTTCATCACTGATACTAAACGCGAGTTCTTTGAGGGGGACCGTAACATTTAAACCTCCGTAACCTTCTGCCTTAAGGTTGTTGATCTGTTCTTCAAACTTATTTGGATCTACATTTATTTTCTCGTATGGCTTTGTATTCAGTCCCAATTCCTTAATCCAATGATTATGAATAATCGGTGAAAGACTGTGGTCAACTGGAAAACCTATAACCGCCGTTCTGTCAGTGGCCATTGTTTTCAAACAACATGCCGTTGTCCCATAAAAATTGTGTCAGTGGTATCATTGATATTCCTTGTATTGAGAATAAATCACTGCCGACACGCTCAAACAATTTTATACCTTCTTCTTCAATTGCATAAACCCCGACTAAGCCAAGTATCTTTTCATCAACACTCTCTAAGTATTCTTTGATGACTTCTTCATCAAGTATTCTCATTTTCATTTTTCCTCTATCAACATATTTCCATATTATATTGTTTTCTCTAGCAACTACCGTGGTTGTTATAAGGGTGTGTTCCTTTCCACTCATGCTCTTTAGTTGTTCGTGAGCTTCGTCAAAGTTTTTTGCTTTATTAACCAGCTTACCATTTAGGTCCAATCCTTGATCGGATCCTATAACTAAACCATCATTTGACATGGATGCTTTTAAAGCCTTCATCTCAGCCAGCTTTATAACAATCTCTTCTGGTGAACTATCAGACATGGATAGTTTAATTTCATCCTCATCAACACCATGATCAACTGTTTTAAATTTTATTTTGGCATTTGTTAAAAGTCTTGAGCGTGTTTGACTTTTAGACGCTAGTGTTATTTGTGTGTTCATAAGCTATTAACAACCTGAGTAACCAGTGTGGATATATATTATATGTTTACTGTTTTTAAACATTTACAATATTTTGGCCTTTTTATCCTATATTTTCTTGCCTTTCATCCACCTGTGGATAATGCCTCAACCATTATTCTACCTTGTGGGTAATATCACAAATGCTCTACATATCCTCGTTAAAGACATGTATTGATTTGTGGGCAAGTAAGAGCTTTTTATATATACACATCATCACAGGTACATAAACTAATACTACCTTATATATATATTATATGAGTATTCTTATAGAAACACTAAAAGGCAAAAAAACAAAAACTCCCATTTGGTTAATGAGACAGGCGGGAAGACATTTGCCTGAATATATTAAAATAAGACAAAAATATAAAGACCTTATGGAAATGTTTCTTGATCCTGAGGTGGTAACCAAAATCTCACTTCAACCTGTAAGGCGATATGGGCTGGACGCATGCATAGTGTTCTCTGATATATTAATGATCCCTTATGCATCTGGATGCGATGTTAGTTTTAAGGAGGGCGTGGGTCCTCAAGTTAAATTTAAAGAGAAATTTAATTTTGAATCACACAAGCTGAACCCAGTTATAAAAGGCATTGAAAACATCAAAGAGGCATCCGAAGTTCCCTTAATCGGATTTGTAGGCGGACCCTGGACAACGTTGTTGTATTGTTTGTTTGATAAAGAAGAAAGATCACAAATGAACAAAGGCCTCATTCATAAAAATGAAAAAAGAATAAACAATCATATCGAAGACCTAACCGACATAATTTCTAATTACGCAGTGCAACAAGTAAATGCGGGCATTGACGCATTTCAAATATTTGAGTCTGCAGCTCAAGATCTTGAAGACGAATATTTCGATCGATGGTGCCTAAAGCCTACACAAAAAATTATTCATTCGATAAAAAGTAAAACAGATATACCTATTATTGGATTCCCAAGAAAAACAAGTAAAGAAGGATATGTGAAATATTCAAATATAGATAAACTTGATTGTATAAGCTTAGATTACGATTTTGATTTGGACCATATCAATAAACTAAACCCAAATGTTGCCTTTCAAGGAAATCTAAACCCAACAGCCTTATTGGCAGAGAATAATATCCTGCAAGAAGAGTTGGATAAAATATTAATTGCTTTTAAAGATAGAGCACATATTTTTAATCTTGGGCATGGGGTGTTACCAAACACCTCCATTAAGAAAGTAGAAGAACTCGTAAACACAATAAGAGCAAAATGAAAACAGCAGTAGTATTATTTAATTTGGGTGGACCCGACAAACAAGAAAGTGTGAGACCTTTTCTATTCAATCTTTTTAATGATCCAAACATATTTAAGTTACCCAATCCGTTTCGCTTCTTATTAGCAAAACTGATCTCAACTTTGAGGACAAAAGAGGCAACTGAAATATACTCTGAAATTGGCGGTAAATCACCAATTTTGGACATCACAAACGATCAGGCCACTGCACTTGAAGGGGCCTTAGCAATACAGGGCATGCCCTCCAAGGTGTTTGTGTGTATGCGATACTGGCATCCTATGACAACCGAAATCGTTAAAAAGGTAAAAGATTACAATCCAGATAATATTTTCTTGCTTCCCCTTTATCCACAATACTCAACTACAACCACCAAATCTTCTTTAGACCTTTGGTTTAAAGAGGCAAAGAAACAAAACTTATCAGCCCCAACAAAATATACTTGCTGTTATCCAATGGATAAGAAATTCATAGAGTCTCATCAGCGTTTAATACAAAAGAAAATAGATCACATTAAAGATAAAAAGATCAGGATTTTATTCTCTGCTCACAGCTTGCCTGTATCAATTATTAAAGGCGGTGATCCGTATCAATGGCAGGTTGAACAAACTGTAAGTGCTGTGATTGCCGGACTTAAAGGATATGATAATCATGTATTAGCTTATCAGAGCAAGGTGACACCTGTTAAGTGGCTTGAACCATCTACACCAAGTGAGATTGAAAAAGCGATTAAAGAAGATGCAGCTATTATTATCGTCCCGATTGCTTTTGTTTCAGACCACTCTGAAACTTTAGTAGAGCTTGATATTGAATATAAAGAAATGGCAGATGAAATGGGTTACAAACATTATTTTCGTTCAGAGTCTTTAAACATTGATTCTGTATTTATAGATAGTTTAGCTGAAATAGTTACCAAATCAGATAAGACTAACAAAGAAAATATTGCTGAAAAAATTTGTCCAACGACATTTAAACGGTGCTATCAGCAAATATAATGAATAGTATATTTTTATATAATTTATTTTTGAGTTTGCACATCATCAGTGTGATTGCATGGATGGCTGGACTTCTATATCTACCAAGACTTTTTGTTTACCACTTCACAAAAGAAATTGGATCTGAAACATCTGAAACTTTCAAATTAATGGAAATACGTTTGCTCAGAGTAATTATGAATCCTGCTATGATATTTTCTTGGTTATTTGGCATAGCCCTTATTTCCACATTAGGTGTGGAGTCATTAAGTGCACTTTGGCTACAATTAAAAGTTCTCTTTGTACTGCTTTTATCAGGAGTGCATGGTTATTTAGCAAAAATTACAAAGGATTTTCAGCAAGACAGGCGAGCAAGATCAGAGCGTTTTTATAGAATAATTAACGAATTTCCTACAGTTTTGATGATAATTATTGTATTTTTAGTAATATTTAAGCCAATTTAAAACTTGCCAGATTCAAAAATTAAAGTTAGAAGTCACTCTCTTTTATACTTTCCAAAAAAAACTAATCTAAAATTTAAAACAGTATGAGCTTAAAATTAAGAGAACTTAAGAAAAAAACTCCACAAGAACTCCTTAAATACGCTGAAGAAACGGGTGTTGAAAACGCAAGTTCTATGCGTACACAGGATATGCTGTTTGAGATATTAAGATCTCTTGCATCAAACAAGAAGGACATAGACGGAGAAGGTGTGCTTGAAGTTTTACAAGACGGCTTTGGTTTCCTAAGATCAATGGAGGCAAATTATTTGCCTGGCCCAGATGATATTTATGTTAGTCCCAGCCAGATTAAAAGGTTCGGATTAAGATCGGGAGATACAGTTGAAGGGCCTATCAGAGCCCCTAAGGAAGGTGAACGATATTTTGCGTTATTAAAAATTGACACAATCAATTATGAAGCAACTGAAAAAAGTAGAAATAAAATCAACTTTGACAACTTAACACCTCTATATCCCGATGAACAAATTAAACTTGAAACAGAAAAGCCCGACAAAGATCAAAGTGCACGAGTTATTGATTTGGTTTCACCAATCGGTAAAGGCCAAAGAGCTCTTATAGTTTCACCTCCAAGAACAGGTAAAACAGTACTACTACAAAACATTGCACACTCTATTACAGACAATCATCCTGAGTGTTACTTGATGGTATTGTTAATTGATGAACGACCTGAGGAAGTGACAGATATGCAACGTTCCGTGAAGGGTGAGGTAGTTAGCTCAACATTTGATGAGCCAGCATCACGTCACGTACAAGTTGCTGAAATGGTTATTAACAAAGCGAAAAGATTAGTAGAGCATAAAAAAGATGTTGTGATCTTGCTCGATTCTATCACAAGACTAGGCCGCGCATACAACACGGTTGTTCCAAGTTCAGGAAAAGTTTTAACTGGTGGTGTTGATGCTAATGCACTGCAAAGACCAAAGAGATTCTTCGGAGCCGCTAGAAACATTGAAGATGGAGGTTCTTTAACCATTATATCTACCGCTCTTATTGATACAGGAAGTAGAATGGATGAAGTTATTTTTGAGGAGTTTAAAGGTACAGGTAACTCAGAAATCATACTGGACAGAAAAGTCGCTGATAAGAGAATTTATCCTGCTATTGATATAACCAAGTCTGGTACTCGAAAAGAGGAGATCCTTCTTGATAAAGACGAACTACAAAAAATGTATGTTCTGAGACGTATTCTTAATCCAATGGGAACCATGGACTCCATTGAATTCTTGCTTGGTAAATTAAAAGAAACTAAAGATAACGCTGATTTCTTTCAATCAATGAATAAGTAATCGTTCCAACAATTACCCTTCAGCCTCTAAAATTGAAAAGCTGGTTGATCATTTGTATGACAATGTATTCCACCTCCAGCTGCCCAAGAGCTTAACATTTCAACCAGATGCACATCACGATTTGGAAAATATTTTTCTATACGAGATTTCGCTGGGATGTCTGTATCTGGATTTCCAAAACCAGGCACAATTACAAATCCATTTCCTACTAACCAATTCATGTAATTGGTGTCAAATGTTTGCCCGCTGTACTGAACATAGCCTTCGATAGGTTCTCTTATTACATTAAACCCGGATTTCTCAATTATTTCAGCTGCCTTGTCATAAATCTCAGCGTCCTTACTATCTGGCTGACACAATGACCGGGTTGTACACTGAACAACAACTGCAGTTGTTTGATCAATAAATCGAGCTATACCATCAATGTGCCCTTTGGTGAGATCTCCATTTGGAATACCCTCAATAAAAATGACTTTAGATACGCCGAAGTATTTTTTTAGATCAAGTTGCGCCTGCTGTTTACTGTAGTTTAAGTTTCTGCTGGGGTCACCAATGGTGCTCCAATTTAATATAACTGTATCTAATCCATTAAATTCTAAATTACCTCGTTCGTGTACTATGTCTATATGATCAACAGGTAAATTTAAAATCTCACCAATCTTATTTGGGACTTCATTATCTAAATTAAAAGAGACATCTGAACCAAAAGCACCACCCCATGCATCAAAATTCCAATTTTGAATTCTTAGTTCATTATCATTAAAAACATAAACAGGTCCATTGTCTCTCATCCAAGCATTATCATTGGGCACTTTGTGCCAATGAATATTGTTTTGCAGTGGGTCGGAATCTATATCTAAAATTGATTTTTGTGCTTCTGCATAAATCTGATCTGAATGATAGAGAATATGTAATTTTTCGTATCGTGAAATGATATCAGCCATCTTCGCAAAAGTTGGCTCATAACTTTTTTCCCAAAAACCAGGCCATTGCATCCATATTGCCTCTTGTGGCTCCCATTCCGCTGGAACACGCTTAGCCCCATGTGTTGCTTCTTCAGCGGCTTGAATACTAATGCTCATCATAAAAAATATCAATGTGAGGAAGAGAATCCAAATTTTATTTTTCAATTTTACCCAATTACCCTTCAGCCTCTAAAATTGAAGACAGTTTAAATTTCTTTCCTAATTTCTGCGAACCTCCAACATTTTTGAGATCGATAATAAAATAAAATTCGATATTTTTTACTTTGCACTTGGAGATAAGCTTTGCTGAAGCTACAGCGGTACCACCGGTTGCAATTAAGTCATCAATTATTAAAACTCTATCTCTTGAAGTAATCGCATTACTATGAATTTGGATTTCGTCGTTGCCGTACTCAAGAGAATATTTTTGCCGCAGAACCTTTCCAGGAAGCTTTCCTTTTTTTCTAATCGGAACAAAAGGAAGGCCCATCTTAAAAGCAACAGCAGCACCAAAGATGAAACCCCTCGCCTCAACGCCTGCAATTTTGGTAAATTTCTTTTTTCTGGCATACTTTGATATTTCGTTAACAACTTCAGTAAACAATTTTTTGTTATCAGTAATTGAAGTAATGTCTTGAAAAAGTATCCCCTTCTTTGGAAAGTCAGGAATTACTCGAATATTTTTTTTTAATTTATTTACGAGTTTTTTGTTCAACGTTTAACAATTTCTTTTTTGTTTTAATCCCTCCGACCGACGTGAATCCTGTAAGCTTGCCGTCTTTGGATACAACGCGGTGGCATGGGACTGACATCATTAAATTATTCCGTCCTAGTGCTCTACCAACTGCCCGTGGAGATGTCCTTAACTTTTTGGCTATCTGACCGTAGCTTGTAGTGCGGCCATAAGGAACACGTCTCAAGTGGTTCCAAACCCGATTTTGGAAACGAGTTCCCATCTGTCTTGTTGGAAAAGATAGTGACCTTCGTTTGCGTGCTAGATAGGCGTTAATTTGAAAAGCTGCTCGGAGTAATAGTTTATCTTTAGTGTTGGTAATAGCTTTTCGAGTTCGGCTAATGCCGGTGATTTTATTATTACCTGAGATAACCTCTATATTGCCAATCAATGATTTGAAAACATAAGAACTCATATATATTTAAATATTATAATTTTTATTCAATATGACTAACAAATTTTTCGAAAGACATGTTTTTTTCTGTACCAATCAGAGACCAGATGGTCATGAAAAAGGCTGTTGTGCTTCAAAAAAATCTGTCTTACTCAGGGCCTACATGAAGAAAAAGACAAAAGAAATAGTAACAGATAAAAAAATTAGAATTAATGCATCGGGCTGCCTTGATCACTGTGAGTTTGGTCCGACAATGGTTATCTATCCTGACAATATCTGGTACACATGTAAATCTGAAAGCGATGTTGATCTTGTCATTGATGAACATTTGATCAATGATCGAGTTGTAGAAAATCTATTAATAAAAAAATGACAATTTTTGCTTTATCAACTGCAAATGGGATTGCAGGTCTGGCTGTAGTTCGTGTATCTGGTCACTTAGCGCTGACTGCACTTAAAACAATCTCTCGCAAGAGTCACTTTGATCCCAATGTATTAACAAGGACAAGTTTTTATGATTCCGAAAATGGAAACCTAATCGATCGTGGATTAGCTGTTTACTTCGCTAAGCCAAAAAGTTTCACGGGAGAGGACATAGTTGAGTTTCATATACATGGTGGAAGAGCAACAGTTGATCTTCTCATAAAAACTTTGTCAGGAATTAACCAGTTGCGACTTGCGGAACCTGGAGAGTTTTCAAAAAGAGCATTTATAAATAATAAGATGGACCTTACAGCTATCGAAGCCATGGGAGATTTAATCAATGCTCAGACTGAACTGCAACACAATCAGGCTCTGAGTCAGATGGATGGCTCATTGAATAAGCTATACCTGTCTTGGAGAAAATCTCTGATTGAACTGGTTGCTTATCTTGAAGCCGATATTGATTTTGCAGAAGAAGATATTCCCGATGATGTTTTAAAAAATACAAATGAAAAAATTGAAAAACTTTTAGCTGAGATGAATGAGCATATTAATCAACGCAATCAAGGAGAGATTTTGAGAGACGGATACCGTGTAGCAATTGTGGGAACGCCGAATGTAGGAAAATCAAGTCTCATAAATTTATTAGCCAACCGCGATGTTGCGATTGTATCTGATAGAGAAGGGACTACGCGAGATGCACTTGAAGTAAGGCTAAATATTGCCGGCTTTCCTGTAGTTTTTACAGACACAGCAGGACTGAGGCATACAAGTGATGAGATTGAAAAAAAAGGAATAGAAATCACACAAAAAAAAATCGACGAAGCAAATCTGGTCATTGAATTATTTGATGATCCAAAAAAATTAAACTTTCATGATGAACGCTTAACTATTTTAAACAAATGTGATCTTCATAATAAGGAAAACAAAACATATGATAGGGCCATTAATATCTCAGTTACAACAGGGGGCGGTATTGATCATTTAATCAAACAAATTTCTGATAAAGTATCAAATAATTTTGGAAGCTATTCAGACACTATTCCGACCAAAACAAGGTACATCTCAGGTGTTCAAAATTCTATCCAGAGCTTGTTGAATGCAAAAAGAATTGATTTAAAAAATAATTCAGAACTCATGGTTGAAGAGTTGAGATTAGCAATTCAGGAAATTGGAAAAATAACAGGTCACGTTGACGTAGAAGAGTATCTTGAAGTCATTTTCAAAGATTTTTGCATCGGCAAATAACAAAAATTATTGATTGCAATTAAGCTGAGTTAATTTATTTAATTTAGTCATGTCTAACTTTGATGTCGTTGTCATTGGTGGTGGTCACGCGGGTTGTGAAGCAGCAACAACAGCCGCACGAGTAGGTGCTAAAACCCTTTTAATCAGCCATAAATTTGAGACCATTGGTGAAATGTCTTGCAATCCAGCCATTGGTGGACTGGGTAAAGGCCACTTAGTTAGAGAAATTGATGCGCTAGATGGCATCATGGGAAGAATTGCAGATCTCTCAAGTATTCAATATCGGCTCTTAAACCGAACAAAAGGCCCAGCTGTTCGTGGCCCCCGCGCTCAATCGGATCGAAAATTGTATAAAAAATATATGCAAGAGGAGATACTTCAAACTAAAAATCTAGAATGTTTATTTGATCCCGTCGAAGATTTAATTTTTGATCAGGATAATCAAATAGCTGGTGTCTTATGCGAAAGTGGAAAGAAGGTTTCAACAAAAAAAGTAATCATTACAACTGGCACATTTTTAAATGGCCTTATCCATTTGGGCGAAAAAACAATACCTGCAGGAAGGCATGGTGATGCTCCATCAATCGGCTTAGCAAAATCCTTATATAAAACAGGCTTTAATATTGGAAGATTAAAGACAGGAACACCTGCAAGAATTGATAAAAATACTATTGAGTTTGATCGGCTTGAAAAACAGGATGCAGATGAAAAGCATTCATATTTTTCATTCTTAACGAACAAAACTTATAATGAGCAACTGCCTTGTCACATCACTCACACGAATGAATCAGTTCATGACATTATCCAAAAAAATATAGCAAAATCAGCTATTTACTCGGGTCAAATCAGTGGGACAGGACCTCGATATTGTCCCTCTGTTGAAGATAAAGTTGTAAAGTTTGCTGATAAATTAAGACATCAGATTTTCCTTGAGCCAGAAGGTTTAGATAGTGATTTGATATATCCAAATGGAATATCAACCTCGTTACCTGCAGACGTTCAAGACGAATTTATATGTAAAATCAATGGTTTAGAGAAGGCAAAGATTATAAGACATGGTTATGCTATCGAATATGATTTTATTGATCCTCAAGAACTTTATCAAACTTTAGAGACTAAAAGAATAAAAGGCCTCTATCTTGCAGGACAAATTAATGGCACAACTGGATATGAAGAGGCTGCAGCTCAAGGATTGGTTGCAGGCTTAAATGCTGCAATTTCTCTTAAAAATAAAGAACACATTTTTTCTAGAAATGATTCTTATATTGGAGTGATGATTGATGATTTGACTCTTAAAGGAGTGACAGAGCCTTATAGAATGTTTACATCAAGGGCAGAATACCGTTTATTATTAAGAGCTGACAATGCTGATTTGAGACTTACAGAAACCGCTAATACATTAGGACTTGTTTCAAAGAACAGATATGAGCATTTTATCAATAAACAAACCAAAATGAATGCGTTGCTAAATATTGTTAAAAATCAGTATGTTACACCAAATAAAGCTGAAAAAATGGGTGTCAAAATTAATAAAGATGGTAAAAAAAGGTCTGCATTTGATTTATTGGCCTACCCCGATATTGATATCAACACTGTAGGAGATATGTTTGAGATAAATTTAAATGATTTTTCAGAAGAGGTATTAGAGCAAGTCTCAATTGAAGCTCACTATAAAGGTTATCTTAAAAAGCAAGAAAGTGAGATCATTTCAATAAATAAAGAAGAAAAAATAAAGATACCTGAAACAATGAACTATGATGATTTGTCAAGTTTATCTAACGAAATTAAGGAAAAATTATCAAAAGTTAAGCCAAAAAACATTGCCCAGGCGTCAAGAATTGACGGTGTCACTCCTGCAGCTTTAGGGGTAATATTGGCCCATATAAAAACTCAAGCAAAATTAAAAAAACTGGCTTAATATCTTCATTATGGAGGATTCGCCAGAAGCTCTTATGGAGCTAAAAAGTAATGTTTCACGTGAAACAATCAATAAACTCGATGTTTACAGATCATTGATACTGGCCGAAAAGCAAAGCCTTATATCAAAAAAGGATAAAAACCTTCTTTGGATTAGGCATTTTTATGATTCGCTCCGAATAAGTGATTTGATTCGTGAAAATAAACAAAACATAATCGATATTGGCAGCGGATCAGGTCTTCCAGGAATTCCGTTATCATTGTTTTATAATGGCGAAAATTCAATATTTTTGTGTGAAAATCGAAGGAAAAGAGCAGATTTTCTAGAGCACTGCATAGATGCTCTCAAACTTAAGAATACCTATGTGATTCCTCACAAAGTTGAAAAAGCAACAAATCAAAAATTTGATGTTGTTCTAGCTAGAGCAGTTGGACGATTAAATGATCTATTATCAATAAGTTATAACATATCGAAAAAAAGTACTACATTCCTTTTTCATAAAGGTATACATATAGATGATGAGATTGCTGAAGCCACTAAATATTGGAAATTTGATCATAAACTGCATGAAAACAGTGTTGAAAAGGGATCTTATATTTTAGAACTAAATAATGTAATTAAATCAAATACTTAGTATGAAAAGGAAAATAATTGCTATTTCTAATCAAAAAGGAGGGGTCGGAAAGACGACCACAGCTATAAACTTATCCACAGCCCTCGCGGCGACAGGCCAAAAAGTATTAATCATTGATCTAGATCCTCAGGGTAATGCAAGTACAGGTTTAGGGGTCGATTATGGTCAGAGGGAAAATTCTATTTACGAAGTATTAGCGGGACAAGCAAACATTTCAGATTCCATTCGAAAAACCGAAATTGATAATCTTTATTTAATTCCTTCAACAGTTGATTTGTCTGGAATTGAACCTGAACTTGCTGACGTTAATGATCGAGCTTTCACATTAAAAAATATTTTTAACGCAAATGAAAAATTAAATGAGTTTGATTTTATTTTTATTGATTGCCCACCCGCGTTAAGTTTATTGACTGTCATGGCAATGACGACAGCCAATGCAATTATTGTTCCATTGCAATGTGAATTCTTCGCGCTCGAAGGCCTCAGTCAGCTAATTAAAACAATTGAACGTGTAAGACAGAATCTAAATCCTGGTTTATCTATTGATGGGATTGTTTTGACGATGTACGACAGCAGAAACAAATTGTCTTCCCAAGTTGCAACAGACGTTAGAAATCATTTACGGGAACAAGTTTATGAAACCATTATACCTCGTAATGTAAGAGTTTCAGAAGCACCATCATTTGGGATGCCTGCTTTAATTTATGATCAAAGAGCATCAGGCAGTCAGGCGTATTTAAGTCTTGCAAATGAAGTCATTAAACAAAATAAAGAACAAGAGGCAGCATAGTGGTTACAAACACAACAAAAAAAGGTTTAGGACGTGGTCTTTCATCTTTAATGGGAGATACGGAAACTGTACAAACAAAAAATACCAACGTTGGTCAAGAAACAAAAATACCAATCGCTAATTTAAAACCAAGTCCTTCTCAACCAAGAAGATTATTTAATAAAAATAGTATTAATGAATTGGCTGACTCCATAAAAGCAAAAGGGTTAGTACAACCATTAGTGGTTAGACCATCGCCTTCTGATGTCAATAGTTATGAAATTATTGCAGGTGAGAGAAGATGGCGCGCAGCACAAATTGCACAACTGCACGAGGTACCTGTTGTAATAAGAAACTTTAATGACACCGAAGCACTTGAAATCGCCATTATTGAAAATGTCCAACGATCAGATCTTTCACCAATTGAAGAAGCTGCAGGTTATAAAAGATTGATAGAAAATCATGGTCATACCCAAGAAGATTTGTCAGGAATTGTGGGTAAAAGCAGGAGCCACATAGCGAATATCATTCGACTGCTATCTTTGCCACAATCAATCCAAGACATGATAACCGAAGGAAAAATATCATCAGGTCATGCGCGCGCAATTATGAACAGTGCATTTCCAGAGCAACTTGCAGAAAAAATTATTAACGAAAATTTAAGCGTAAGGGACGCAGAAAATTTAGCAAAAGATAAAAAAGGTATTATAAAAAAAATAAAACTTAAAGACCCCGATACGATTGATCTTGAAAACAAAATTTCAGAAAAACTCGGCTTGGCCACCAGCATTAACCATAAAGGTAAAAAAGGTGGCAGTATAAAAATTGATTACAAAACCCTTGATCAATTAGAGATGATTACGCAAAAGCTTAAAAACTAATTTTGAAAGTGCTGTTTGCCCTCGTGACAAATCGTCAGTACCGAACGCTCGCAAAGAATGCTGGATAATTTACTATTGGTTTTACAATCAATTTCAGCATCAAGAAGCCTTGATAGATTTTTTTCAATTTTACTTAATGGCCAACGAACGCAGTGCTGCTGAAAATTGTCTTTATCTTTCCAAAATAAGGGAGGTCTTAAAAACTTTATTGCGGTATCAAAACTGCTACCTTTTTTCATTTCTACTTTTACTTTTTGTACTCTTTTAAGGTAATTGATGAGGCTGCGTAAGATAGAAATTGGATTATTTCCCTCAGATAAAAGTTTGCTAATAATATTTGAGCTCTTTGTGGTATTTCCATACATCACTGATTCATTCATTTTTTGAAGATTATTCGAGCTTGTATCGTTGAGTAGATTTTTTATTTCTTCAAGATTTGGAGGCGCATCAGCATTAGTGTAAAATAAGCTTATCTTTTGGAGTTCGTTAAAGCTGATCATTCGATCGTTGCTCAACGTCTGCAAAAGATAGTTTTTAATGTCTCGATCAATTGAAATATTATTTTCTTTTACAAAATTATCAATTAGCCTCATCATTGATTTAGCATCATCCTCATAACACGCTAAAGCATAACATTGTGCATTGCTTTCAAACAATTTCCTAAGTTTAGAAGTTTTTTTGAGATTATCAGCTTTGACTATCAGCATAGTTTGAGTGGGAGCTGAATTGATGACATTCTCAAGCTCTGTCATATTCTTATCTTTGAGTGACTCCAGAATAATGAGTTTATAGCTATTAAACATTGAAATTGAATTTGCTGAGTTCTGAAGGATGTCAGGATCTTGATCTAGGCTTTTTCCTGTTATAGAAACCTCTTCAAAATCAATATCGCTTAAATAGTCACTTTTGATTTTTTTGATGTTGTCTCTTATCAATCCCTCGTTTGGCCCATAAATTAAAAAAGGTAAAAAACCTTTATTGCCATTTACTATCTTTTCAATTTGAAAATCTTTAATTATCATTCTTAATTGATGTATCACTTTGTATTTTAGAAATCATCGTTTGAATAGCACTACTTGTTGCATTTCGGATCATTCTTTTTTTCTTGTCATTACTTTCAATTTCAGATGTTTCAACTGTATACTGAGCAAAGCCTCTGACCATATCTTCAACTAAATAAAATTCTCTATTCTTATCTTTTACTTTATAATTAATTATGATTTCAATCCTATATTTTGCAATGGTGCCATCAGTATTTGTGATGAGAGGCTCTAAATTTTCTGTAGTTTTAATCTCTATAAGGTAACTTTGTTTTGCATCTAAATCTGATGGAAAAGATTTATTTATCTCATCTTTAACTTCCCTTGAGGTGTTATTGGCATTAATTAATGATACCGAATAACTTTTAAAATCAATATTGCTTTCAGAAAGTTTATACATTGGTTTGAAACCACAAGAAGTTAAAAATAGGGATAAGAATATTATACAAATATATTTCATATTTTTATTATTTGAGAGCATTAACTAAATCTACTAAATCCGACTCATACTTTTTCCAAGCACCAATCGAGTTTTTATTCATTGGTTGTCTTACTTGTTCAATACTTGCAGTTCTCACCTGTCGTTTGGTTTTATAAAAATCTAAACATTGACTTTCCCACTCTAAGTCACAAAAATCAATAAGCTGTTTGGATATTTCTTCCTGATCGTTAACTAATTCCTCATTATCAAGTACAAAAATACTGTCTTTGTAGTTTTTAATCCACTCATTCATAAGAGAAGTGTGTAATTTATAATATTGAGCCAGTGTTTTCTGATCATATGAGTATTGATGAGATAGTTCTGTGAACTTATGTGAGTATAGAGAAAAACAGTTATCTATTGGATCACGTTTGCAATATATAATTTTAGCCTCAGGCAGAATAGTCCTTATTAATCCAATTAAGACAAAATTATGAGGCATTTTATCACAAATGTAATTTGCATTTCTGGTATTTAGCATCGATAGAGATTTTAAGTATTCTCTTCTTGCTTTCAGAGCAGCTTTCTCATTTTTTAATAAATTTATAAACTTTCTTATGCCTTCTTCATTGGGAGAAATAATATTTTCAAGCTCTGACACTTCTGTTAAAAAATTTAGTTCACCAGCACCATCAACTTTTGAATGTGATGATAGAATTTGCTCACATAAAGTTGTGCCTGATCTTGGCATTCCACAGACAAATATTGGTATAATCCCTCGTTCATCTTTTATCTTAATCGGTTTTATTTCTTGGGGTAATGACTTAATTTTTTCAAAAAAAATAGACTCATTTGAGATATCAAATGGTTTGATGCTGTATTGAAGACGGTTACCATCAATAAGATATTTTCCAGCTTCATCGTACTTACCCTGATTTTTGTAATTGTTAAACAAAGCATGATAAACTAGCACTTTCTCATCAACTAATAATTTGTCTTTTTGAAGAAGATCTTGGTAATACTCGATCTGTGAAGACTGCAATTTATTTTCTTTATTCCCTGTAAACGCAACCAGATTTGTAATAGTTTTAAAGTCATTATTAAACAATTTATCAACAATTATGTTGGCTTTTTTAAAGTCGCCTTGTTCTTTATAAGCAGTAGATAAATTAAGTGCCGTATCATTATCGCTCGGGTTATCTTTACTGCACTGCTCCAATATTCCAATTGCCTCATCGAGCTGACTGTTTAGTATTAGTGCTTTAGCATATTGATTTTTTGTTATGGTGTTATCAGGTTGAAGTTTCAATGCTTTACTAGAAAATTCCAATGCACTCTCTTTATTTTGTATTTTATGAAATAAGCTAGCTAAATTATTTATGACTGGAACATAATCTTTATTAATAGAATTTGCTTTTTCAAAGCATTTTTGAGCTAAAGGATAATTTTTATTTCTAACATGAATTGCTCCTAAATTGTTTAATGCTTCAAAACCATTTGGTCTTATCTTTATACATCGAATGTAATAATTATATGCATCTTCATAATTTCCTAGATCTTGTTTAAGAATACCTATGTGTCTTAAAGCATCGTAATTATTTGGTTCTCTGGCTATTATTGATTGGTATAAAGTCTCTGCACTATTAAAGTCTTTATTCATGTGAAACTGAATTGCTTTTAGCAGTTCTCCCTGCAACGCAGAGGCATTTCCACTTTCTTTTTTTTGTTTACGTCTTTCGTGCCGGTTCATGAACTTAATACTATATTGAGTACTTTATTAGGGACATAAATAGATTTCACAACATTGTTTTTGCCGAGAGCATCATTGATATTCTTAATACTTTTTATTCTTTCATATATCTGTTTTTCACTGGTATCCTTTTCTACATTAACTTCAGCTCTTCTTTTGCCATTAATTTGTATAACAACTGTAACTTCGCTTTTTTCTAAAAAAGATTGATTCACTTTAGGCCAAGGTTCAAAAATAATTGACTGCTTTGCATTTGTTAAAGTCCAGCACTCTTCTGCTAAATGAGGAACCATGGGTTCAATAATTCTTATCAGTATTCTAAGTACAGTACATAGCACCACTTCATCATTCTTTTCCTGAATTTTATATTTTGATAAACCATTTACTAGTTCATATATTTTTGCAATTGCAACGTTCATTTGAAATTTCTCAATACCTCTCGTTATTGCATCAAGGTTTTGGTTACAAAGATACATTAATTCCTTTGCCTCATTTGAAAGACTCATATCGTTGCTATAACTCTCTGAAGATAAATATTCTTTATTTTCGTTGATCAATGTCCAAATTTTTTGACAAATTTTCCATGAACCGTGAATGCCTGACTCTGACCAATTAATATCTTTCTCTGGAGGACTGTCTGATAAGACAAACCATCGAGCTGCATCTGCACCAAATGATTGAATTATAGTTTCAGGATCAATTACGTTCTTTTTAGATTTTGACATTGATTCAATCTGTCCCTCTGAGACCTCTTCTCCTGTTGAGACTTGTATTAATTTTTTTCCATTTTTATTTACATCATCTGGAAAAACCCAATCTCCTGATTCATTTTTATAAGTATGATGACAAACCATACCTTGAGTGAAAAGACTTTGAAAAGGTTCATCAAAACTTTTCTGGTCTAAAGCTTTAGTAAAAAATCGTGAATACAATAAATGTAGTATTGCGTGTTCAACTCCTCCAACATACTGATCAACAGGCATCCAATAATTGCTTTCATTATCATCAAATGGATTGTTTGAGTCAGGAGAGCAGAATCTTAAAAAATACCATGCAGAGTCTACAAAGGTGTCAAGCGTATCAGTTTCACGAATTGCATTCATCCCAGTCTTTGGACATTTGGTATATTTCCAGGTTGGGTGGTTATCAAGGGGGTTACCAGGAACACTTAAGTCTATGTCTTCTGGGAGTTTTATAGGTAGTTCATTTTCTGGTACTTCAATAATTTCGCCATCTTCCCTGTATAGTATTGGTATA
>CACKXV010000009.1 GCA_902604225.1 uncultured Pelagibacteraceae bacterium
GCCTACTTATACTCTTTGGTTTTGAAAATTTAAATCAGCTTGGAGGTGATAACAAAATTGAATTTTATAGTCAAATTGCAGCATTAGTTGGTGCATGTTCTTATGCTTTAAATGCTGTTATATCTAAACTCGTACCAAAAATAAATTTTATTTCACTTGCAACTGGGGTGACAATAGCGGCAACAATATTGATGTTGCCCTTTTCAATTTTATATCAGCCTTTCTGGCTAGAAAGTTATAGTTCACCAACAGTCGTATCATTATTAATACAAGGTATATTTGCTACAGCGATAGCCAGTTTACTTTTTTTTAAAGTTATTGAAACAAGAGGACCTGTCTTTTTGTCACTAATTAATTTTTTAGTACCTTTAATAGCTTATTTTTCTGGAGTTATATTTCTGGGTGAAATCATAAGAGTGAATGTACTAGTTTCCCTCTCTATGATATTATTTGCTTTGTATCTCAATCATATTTCTAACAGATAAAAAGATGTTAAATATAAAAGATGTTTCAGTAAATTTTGGGGGTATCAAAGCTGTTAACAAAGCCAGTATGCAGATTGAGACTGGAAAAATTACTGGTCTCATAGGACCTAATGGAGCAGGAAAAACAACATTATTCAACATCATAGCTGGCAATATCAAACCAACTACGGGTAAAGTCATGTTGGAAGAACATGATATTACATCTCTTCCTTCTCACGAACTATTTGAAAGAGGTGTATTACGAACCTTTCAATTAGCGCATGAATTTTCAAATATGACCGTACTTGAAAATTTGATGGTAGTTCCTGCAATGCAGACAGGTGAAAAAATTTTAAATACGTGGTTTCAGAGGAAAAAAATTGAAAATGAAGAAAAAGAAATTAAAGAAAAAGCCCTTGAGGTAATAAACTTTCTAAAGCTTGATCATTTAACTTATGAACTGGCAGGTAATTTATCAGGTGGACAAAAAAAATTATTAGAATTAGGTCGAACAATGATGGTCGATGCTAAAATTGTATTACTCGATGAAGTTGGTGCGGGTGTAAATAGAACTCTTTTAAATGATATAATAGATATAATAAAAAAATTAAATCGTGAAAAAAATTATACTTTTTTTATGATTGAACATGATATGAACTTTTTGTCTAAACTTTGTGATAAAGTGATTGTTATGACTGAAGGATCTGTTCTCGTTGAAGGAGGAATAGATGAAATCAAAAAAGATGAAAAAGTTATAGAAGCCTATCTTGGTCGAGGACGAATAGAGTGAGCAAATTTTTAAGTTGCACTAATATGACTGGTGGATATGGAGGTGAGGACATACTCCACAGTTGTAATATAGAGGTCAATGAAAAAGAAATAGTTGTTATTGTGGGTCCAAATGGTGCTGGCAAATCTACTGCAATGAAAGCGATGTTAGGCATGATAGATCTCAAGAGTGGGGATATTATACTTGATGGAAACAATATTTCAAATCTCTCACCTCAAAAAAGGGTTGCAGCAGGAATAGCATTTGTTCCCCAATCGATGAATATTTTTAGTGAACTGACTGTAGAAGAAAATTTAGAGATGGGTGGATTTTTGAGAGATGGAAACATACAAAAGACAATTGATGAAATATACGAATTATTTCCAGCAATGAAGGAAAAGCGTAAACAACTTGCAGGAGAACTTTCTGGTGGTCAAAGGCAACAAGTTGCTGTTAGTCGGGCATTAATGACTCAGCCTAAAGTATTGATGCTAGATGAACCGACAGCAGGCGTGTCTCCAATTGTAATGGATGAAATATTTGATCGTATTATCCAAATAAAAGAAACGGGTGTGGCGGTAGTCATTGTTGAGCAAAATGCTAAGCAAGCACTGAAAATAGCAGATTTTGGTCATGTTTTGGTAAATGGCGAAAATAGATTTTATGGTAAAGGGAATGAATTATTAACTGATCCTGAAGTCAGAAAGAGTTTTCTGGGAGGTTGATATGGATAATTTTGAATTAATAAATGCATTGGTCCTTATATCAAATTTTGTTCTTATCCCCGCTCTATCTTATGGTAGCCAACTTGCCTTAGCTACTCTCAGCTTAACAATAATATATGGTGTATTAAGATTTTCTAATTTTGCTCAAGCTGACTGGATGTCATTTGGAACGATGACAACAATATTATTCACGTGGTATTTACAAAGTTTAGGAATAACTGGTGGCTTCTTGCCAACTGCACTAATAGCACTTCCATTAGCAATTACAGTAACCGCACTCTTTTGTCTCTTAATTGACAGATCTGTTTATAGCTTCTATCGAAAGAAAAAAAGTCCACCAATTGTTCTAATGATTGTATCAGTGGGAGTTATGTTTATTTTACAGGCGATTGTAAGATTTGTAATTGGTCCAAATGACAGAAAATTTTTTGATGGAGAAAAATTCATTATCCATGCTCTTGATTTCAAACATTACTTTGGGCTTTCTGAAGGACTTACAATCAAATCCACTCAGCTCATCACTCTTATAGTGGCTATCATAGCGATGGTGAGTTTATTTTATTTCCTTCAGCGAACTAAAATGGGGAAATCAATGCGAGCCTATTCAAATAACGAGGACCTTGCATTATTATCTGGAATAAATCCTGAAAGAGTAGTTTTAATTACTTGGGTTATTGCATCAGCACTTATTACAACTGCAGGTGTTCTTTATGGACTAGATAAAAGCTTTAAACCATTTACATATTTTAATTTATTACTACCAATGTTTGCTGCGGCAATTGTTGGCGGTATAGGATCCCCTATTGGTGCTGTCATTGGTGGATATGTCATAGCTTTTTCTGAAATTACATTAACCTATGCATATAAAAAGTTCTTCATTTATTTATTACCAGAAAGTTTGGAGCCGTCGAGTTTAATGCAGGTACTCTCCACAGATTATAAATTTGCAATTTCATTCATTATCTTGGTGATTGTATTGATTGTTCGTCCAACAGGAATTGTAAGAGGTAAAATTATATGACAGATGATTTAAGAGCACCTCTTGCATTTACTTTTATGGGGATTCTGCTGGCTATAGTTGGCTTTACTCAATCGTGGTCTGTATCTCTGAGTATAATTAACTTATGTCTTATTTCTTCAATAATGGCTATTGGAGTAAATTTGCAGTGGGGATATGGAGGACTTTTTAATGCTGGAGTAATGGGTTTTACCGCTTTAGGAGGACTTACCGCAGTACTAGTCTCTTATGATCCAGTTTATGAAGCGTGGGATAAAGCCGGCATAGGTATTTTGATAAGTGCAATCATCTTAATTTTAAGCATCACTTTGGTAATGTTTGCATACAGAAATATATCTAGCCCCCAATTCAGAAATACATCAATTGTTCTTATTATAATTGCAGCCCTTATTGGAATAAATAATTTCTATGGGCCTTCTATTGACGTTATTGAATCTATTAATCCTGCTAAAACAGGTTTTTTAGGTGGATTAGGTCTGCCAATTGTTTTTTCATGGGTTATTGCTGCATTTGTAGCAGGTTTAGTTGCTTGGGTAATTGGAAGAATAACACTACGACTCAGATCAGACTATCTCGCAATTGCAACATTAGGTATATCTGAAATTGTAATAGCAATTGTTAAACATGAAGATTGGTTATCAAGAGGTGTAAAGAATGTTTCTGGGCTCGATCGACCTGTTCCCTATGAAATAGAACTGCAACAATCAGAATGGTTCATCAATCTCGTTGAAAGAATAAATGATGCTACTCTAAATAGTGTACAAACAATTTCTTCAAGGCAAGAACTGCTCAATGATTTAATTATTGTTAGTTCGGGTGTATTTGTAAAATTATGTTATGTGGGTCTATTCTTATCGGTTCTGTTATTAATTTTTTATCTAAGTCATCTTGCACTTAACTCACCATGGGGAAGAATGTTAAGAGCAATCCGAGACAATGAAGAAACTGCAAGCGCAATGGGTAAAAATATTTTCGCACAACATTTACAAATATTCATAATTGGTTCAGCCATAATCGGAATTGCAGGAGCTATGCTTACAACACTTGATGGTCAATTTACTCCAGGATCTTATAGGCCATTAAGATTTACATTTATTATCTGGCTTATGGTTATAGTTGGGGGATCAGGGAATAATTTAGGATCAATATTTGGTGGATTTTTTGTTTGGTTTATTTGGATTGAAGCAGAACCTTTATCGATAGGATTTATGAATCTTCTCGCAAGTGGCTTCGAATATGACAATCCAATAAGAATGCACTTGCTAGGAAGTGCAGCTCATCTTCGTTTATTTATCATGGGTCTTTTACTTTTACTCGCACTTAGATTTATGCCAAGAGGAGTTATTCCAGAAAGAATACAAAAAAAATAGGGGCCTTTTAAGGCCCCTATTTAGTTAAAGTGGTAAGAAATTATCGAACTTGAATGGTATTGAATTCACCATTTCCTATTTCTAACTCTTTATAAGATCCAGAAGCTTCTCCAACATCAGAGAATTCAACATTTGTTGCTCCCTGATAATTGACTTCACCACCATCTTTAAGAATTTGAAGAGCTTTACTTAATTCACCAGGAAAAATCTCAGTTCCTGGAGCGTTGGCCACTCCCATAACATTCTGCGCAATTGATGATCTATCTGCAGAATTTCCAGCCTGAATTGCTAGCATAATTAATGCTGCTGCATCATAGGACTCAGGTTCAAAAGGTCCATCTCCTGGAATTCCATTTGAAGATGCCATCGCTTTAAACATATTTGCACCTTCAGACTCAGAGCCTGGCAACGTGCCGAATGTGCCTGTGAGATCACCATCAACATTCTCTATGAGACTGTCTCCAATCATTCCATCTGCAAGGATAAATCTTGAGAAAGCACCTGTCTCCATTGAGCTTTGAATAATACCTCTACCACCTTGGTCGACGTAACCCAAGACAGCAACCTCTGTTGCACCTGATGCAGAAAGAGTTGAAACTTCAGCAGAGTAATCTCCCTTTCCATCTTCATGAGGAACCTCAGCTGTTACAGATCCTCCCATAGCTTTGAATGCATTTACAAAACTATCTGATAAACCTTTTCCATAGTCATTATTTGTATAAGTAACCGCTAACTCACTTATTCCTCTATCCATAACAACCTGTGCTAAAACTTGCCCTTGTCTTGCATCTGAAGGGGCTGTTCTAAAGAAATAACCTTTATCGTCGATGTCTGTTAAAGCTGGTGAAGTTGCTGATGGAGAAATTATTGTAACCCCATTTGGTACTGCAACATTATTTGCAATCGCGGTAGTCACACCTGAACAATCCGCACCCATTATTGCTGCAACATTATCTGAAGTGACCAATCTTTCAGCTGCAGAAGTAGCTGCACCTGCGTCTACACAAGTAGAGTCAGCACGCACTGAACTGACACTTGCTCCACCTAATAGAAGTCCTGAGTCACTCACTTCTTTCATTGCAAGTTCTGCTGAACTAGCCATTGTCGGAGTTAAGGATTCAATAGGTCCTGTAAAACCGAGAATTACTCCTATTTTTATTTCGTCTGTTGAAGCCTGTTCTGACTGTCTGTCACAACCATAAAATAATCCTAAGGCTAGGATTACCCCTAAGAAACTGAATATTATTTTTTTCATTATATTTCTCCCAATTTAATAAGGTTTATGCTAGCAAATGAGTAGTCATCGTTCAACTTTGATTTTATTTTTTAAATGACTATAGTCTTAAAAAAATGACTATTTTCTCAGGTATATTCTCTAATACTGTTTTAATTATTCTCGCATTTTTAATCCTAATACTTTTAATTTATCTATTCTCCAGCTTCGAGAAGGGTAATTTAGATGAATATCGTCAAGGCTCAGAGTACGAATTTGCAAAATTGTCTCAAGGACTGACTGCATATAAGGATATTGGCAATAAAGATGATCCAGCAATAATAGTTATTCATGGAGCAACTTTGCCATCTGAAGGTTTCATTGGTTTTTGTAGTGGGTTAAGTGCTAAGGGATATAGGGTAATCTGTTATGATCAATACGGAAGAGGGTATTCAGACAGGCCTATAACAAACTATAATATGCAGCTCTATACTGAACAACTCAGGGAGCTTCTTGATTTTCTCGATATAAAAGATGCAATTCTATATGGGTCTTCGATGGGAGCTCCAATTGCAATCAATTTTTCTAATAATTACTCAGAAAGAATTTTAGCGATAGGTCTCCAAGTTCCTCTTGTTCATAGCAATAGTAAGGTTCTTGATTTAATAAAAATTCCTATTGTAGGAAATTTATTTCTTAGAACTTTTGGTATTCCATTTGCAAAAAATAGAGCAGAACAATGGGCTCGTGAAAACCAAGGACAAGAAGAATTTATTAATCGATATATTACACAATTGTCTTTGCCAGGTACGGAATATTCTCTGCTCTCTTCCATTCGTAATATAGCCAATAAAGATTTTCTTCCAGACTATAAAATATTTTCAGAGTCAAATATTCCTATCCACATAGCATATGCAAGTGATGATGATGAAATTGATCCTAAAACTGTTAATGAAGTATTAAAGTTAATTCCTGATGCTGATACTTTTGTTTTTACTGGTGGCCATGGTGGTGGTGGTGTAATTGTAAATAAACTGATAAATTTATTTTCAGATTTTATATCCAAAAAACTAAACTAATAGAAGTCTATCAATTTGAGTTGTATAATTTTGTGTACAATTTTTTCTTTTTTGTTTCCAGCTTCCAAGTCTACACTCTGATGCCATTTGAATGGTATCACGTCCATATCGATAGTTAATTGAATCTATTGCTGACATAAGATTTGAATTTTGATTGTAGTTTTTTTCAAATAAAGTCTCCTGAATTTCAGACTCATCACACAAGCCACTAAGTAGTACGCCCGCTTTTTTATACTGGTATTTATTTTTGAAAATTTTCTTCGTGAGAGTCAAAGCAGTCTCAATAATAGTGATGCTGTCATGTGTTGGGTAAGGCAATGTTCTAGACGCACCATTTGAGTAATAAGGACTTTTCTTATCAAAGGGGTTGGTCCTTAAAAAAACAGAAATACAAGATGCGGCAAGACTTTCAGAACGAATTCTTTCTGTTGCCCTACGCGCAAAGGTGGTGACAGCTTGTTCAACATCTTCTAAATTGGTTAGCAACTTTCCAAATGATCTGGTAGTACAACAGCTCTTTCTTGTAATTGAATTTTCTTCAATGGACATACAAGAAATTCCTCTCAGTTCTGTAATTGTTTTTAAGCCATTAACACTCATTGCTTTACGTATCCACGAGTCACTACAGTTCTTTAATAACTTTGCATTGTATATGCCATGATTAATAAGTTTCTTCGATAAACGTCGACCTACTCCCCAAATATCACCTACTTCAGTTGACTCTAAAACTTTATCAATATCTTCATGACCTACTAAAGAGCAAACGCCATTTAAAGACTCATCTTTTTTTGCCTTATGGTTCGCAACTTTTGATAGAGTTTTTGTTGACGCTATGCCTATACTAACCGGGATACCTGTATGCTGCAAAATAGTCTTTCTCAATTGATGTGCGTATTCTTCATAATCAATCGATAGACTACTTAACTCTACAAATGCTTCATCAATTGAATAAATCTCTGTATGAGGAGATGAATATGAAATGATATTCATTACACGGCGCGACATATCAGCGTACAATGTATAGTTAGAGGAAAAAACAAATACATTTTCCTTTTCTACAATATCTTTGACTTTGAAGAGTGGTACACCCATTTTAATTCCAAGCGCTTTTGCTTCTTTTGAACGAGATATAATACACCCATCATTATTGGATAATGCTACAACTGGTCTATTGTTAAGCTTGGGATTAAAAACTCTCTCACAAGAAACATAAAATGCGTTACAATCAATTAATGCAAAAACTTTATTATTCATGCTTCATCTATTTATGGACTTAAATTATGAATAACATTCGTACATACTCCCCATATGGTAAAATCCATTTCTTCAGAGACTAAGACATCTTTGTAGTTGTTATTAGAAGATGATAAATTGACTTGCTTATTCTTAAATCTGAGAATCTTTACACTCAACTCTCCATCCAGAACAGCAATAATAATTGACTCATTTCGAGGCTTAATGCTTCGGTCAACAATCAATAAATCTCCAGGATAAATCCCTGAACCCAACATTGAATCTCCTCGGGCACGAACAATAAAAGTTGCATTTGGATGAGGAATAAGTTCTTCATTCAAATCAATTGTCCCTTCAGTAAAATCCCTTGCTGGAGAAGGAAAACCGCACTCTACGGCCTCTTTATAAAATGTTAAAAGCATGAAATACGTCTAATTATGTTCTTGTTTTGTTCTTATTATTGCATTACTCAATATAAGAGTCAACACTACTTAAAAAGATTTATGAGAAAAATTGCTTACTAAAAAAATCAACCACATCTTGATGTGATTGTTTGCGTGCCGTCCAGTTTCCTCCAGCATGAGCGCCTAAGAGATTGGGTGTTTCTTTAATCAAGCGAAACCGTTCTTCCTTATTGTCCAAATAAAAAGTATTATTGTTTTCATCAGTATAAACCTGACGTCCATCTTTCTTAAGATCAATAAACATATCTTTTAGCTTGATGGCGTATGGAATGAATTCAACGGGATCAATTGAGTCAAAGGAATGATGAGCGTTGGGATAAACTGTTAACTCAACATCACGAGCTGGTTTCATATAATCAATAAGTTTTTTACATAAACTTAGAGGCGTATAGTCATCGTCTTCACCAAATAGAATATGCATTGGAGCATTAGACCAACGATTATCTTCAGGTTTAAGTAATGCTCCAGGGTATAATGGTAAATATGCAGAAAATTTTTCATCCCCTGAGGTTAGTGTATCTATTATTGGCTGCCAAGCCGAATAAAGAGCAGTGCTGCCACCTAAACTCCATCCCATGATACCAATTTTATCTTTATCAATATCTGGATGTTTATTTAAAAGTGCAAGTGCACGAAATGCATCTGTTATCATAGTAGCCAGAGTAATTTGTGTTTGATTTTCTACGATAGAAATTACTCCTCTAGATTCAAAATGATGAATTCTGAAAACAGCAAAGCCCGCTTCTAATAAGTTAACCATGTGTGTGTGATGACCTTCTCTCAGACCTGCGCTACCATGAATTGGAACAATTACTGGGCAAGGAAGTTTCGCATTTTCAGGAAAAATCAAAGTTCCCCATACGTCCTGTTTGGGTTCCATGTCAACACCATTCAGCAAATCATAAAATTCATAGGGATTAGATGATTTGAAGAAAAAAACTCCAGATTTTTTTTTGTGAAAAGGGTTACTTTTTTCGGTCATGACTGGTGCAATGTATTCCCAAAAAAAACTTAATTCAAATTTTAAATTAAATAAAAACGGGTCCGATGGAAGGAATAACTAGGGGAAACCTTCGGACCCGTTTTTTAATTACGAACTAGACTTAGTCTCTAATTGAGTAGGCTATAACACCTGTCTCAGCTACGTCTGTTCCTTCTTTTTCTGCTTCTTCACTTATCCTTATACCTATTGTGGCTTTCATAACTGCCCAAATAATAAAGGACACCACAAAAACAAACACAACAATAGACGCTGTGCCAAGGAGTTGAGTTCCAAAGCTAGTATCAGGATTTGTAATTGGTACAGCAAGAGTACCCCAGACACCTGCAATCAAGTGAACCGGTATTGCTCCTACAACATCATCAATTTTTAATGACACCAAGAGTTCTGTACCTGCAAATACTAGCGCTCCACCAATTCCACCTATGATGATTGCCATCAATGGAGACGGCATTAATGGTTCTGCAGTAATTGCTACAAGACCACCGAGTGCACCGTTTAACATCATTACGACATCGGTTTTGCCTCTTGCTAATCTTGTTATGGCTGCACAGACCAATACACCGGCACAAGCTGCTAAGTTTGTATTGATATAAATTGTTGCTACAGCTGTTGCATCATCAAATGAACCTAGAGCTAGCTGTGATCCACCATTAAAACCGAACCAGCCCAACCACAAGATGAATACACCAAGTGTTGCTAGAGGTATTGAGGAATTTGCAAATGGAACTAACTTTCCGTTATCAAATCTACCAAGTCTTGGACCTAGTACAATTGCACCAGCTAATGCCGCTGCACCACCTGCAGCATGCACAAGAGTTGATCCAGCAAAGTCTGAGAAGCCAGCAGCAGATAACCATCCACCACCCCATTGCCAACCCATCTCGATTGGATAAATAACTCCTGTTAATATTGCTACGAACAAAAAGAAAGGCCAAATTTTTATTCTTTCAGCCAAAGTTCCTGAAACAATTGAAGCTGTTGTTGCACAGAATACCATCTGGAAAAACCAGTCAGATCCATCAGAATAACCAGTCGCTACTGCTGAACCATCGCTCCATGTAGTAAACGTTCCAATATATCCACCTTCTGGAATACCGTATGCAAGGTTATAACCTACTAACCAGAACATGATCCCAGCGATAGAATACAGACCTATATTTTTTGCAGCAATTGTTGAAACACTTTTAGATGTAACCAGACCAGATTCTAACATACAGAATCCAGCAGCCATCCACATCACCAAAAATCCACTTATTAGAAATAATAATGTGTTCAATGCATAAGCTGTTTCGTCATCGACAGCTGCAAATGCATTGGCAGATAATAGTGATGAAAACAATACTGTATAAAGTAGTACTTTTTTTAACATGTATTTTCTCCCTATATTTAATTTTATAAGGGCATCTTTTATCAATTAAGGGCTTTCACAATTACTGATGCTTGCCAAATTGACAAAGTGTGAATATCTTAAAATTAAATATCTAAGTAATTGTTTTAATTTGCTTATTTATTAATATTTCTCCAGGCATCTATGGCCAGGAAGACCATCGCAATCATCATGCTAAGGTAAATAATATAGGAGAAGCCGAATCCATAAGCTGTTAAATAAGCCCAGCTAAAGAGACTGCCTACTACTAACGATACAATGGATGGGATCAGATATTTCATTTATAAAAACTTTAGGATAAATAATCCAAATAAATCGGCGATGACCAAGCGCGATGTTCATCTATTTCAGAACAAGTCTCGATGTCTCTTGGATGCCTCCAGTCTTGAGTACAAAGCTTAAACTTTATACAATTCCCATCTGCATCAAATTCACAAACACCACCCTTAACATTAATTTGTGGAGTGGGTACTTCAATGGCTCTTACATAATAACTCACATCTTTTTGATCTATCGAAAAATCCTCATCCGTGAATTTGAAAGAACAGCCTAATTCATTTGGATCACAATAATGGGTGTACCAAGGATCTAAAATTCTTCCTTCAATTGGTTGATCTACATACTCTTGCGGTAACACTTTAATTACTTCAATTCTATGAATAAATTTTCTGTCATCTGAAGGATTATAACATTCATTAAAACACAGCTCGTCTACTCTTTCTTCTCCCAATGCAATGTATGCATCCTCTGGGCATCCTGGTTTCTGAACAAACGAGCCCATAGCTTTAACTTCAAATTCAGGTTTAGTATCTGTTTCAATTGAAGAACCCATAGAGACTTTTTTATTCTCACTGATTAAATTAAACCAAAGTAACATACGGGTGCCACTTGTTGCGTAAGTTTCTTTTCTTTTTAAGGCATCCCAAATTTCCTCTTTAGACCGTCCCTCAGAGTGAACAGCTGCCAGTCCACCTGTCGTAAAGAAACCTCTTTGCCTTTCCCATTCAACAGTATTAAAGCCAACAATTAGATCAGGAATATCATAAACTTGCGGCTGCGAAGGCGAGACAAAGGAGTCGCCAATTGGATCAGAATTTCGACCAATGGGACTTGTGCTTTTAGGGAAATAATATGGACTCATATGTAAAATCTTATCTAAGAATTCGCTTGGAGGTCCGCTTCCATCTATATTGTTACCAAATAGTTCTTTATACCCACTACCAGGCGCAGCAGAGTGGTTATCACTGGAACCTATAAACCCATATCTAAATCTATGTTTTGACCCATCTTCTTTATATTTTGTTAACGCTAATCCATACTGAGCGCTACCCCCAGGAACATGGTTCATCGGAGGACTAAAGCAATCTAAACACTGACCGGATATATTTCGATCAAATTCTGTAAACTTTGGAACAACGTTGTACCCTGATCTACCTCTATCTACTGATGCTTGTTCTGTCGCTGCTCGTCTCTCACTGCATTCTAAATCTGTCTCTCCATCAGCCATACATCTCTCGTAGATTACTTTACCTGCTTGCCAACATTGAGGAATATAATTATTGGATGGTTCTGGACAAGTTTGAGTCCCGATGTCAATTACCTCATCTGGTCCGTTTTGATTTTTGAGTGTAAAAGTTCCTTGATCTAAATCAATTTCACCCATCGGAAACGTAAATGGTCTAATTATTTCCTCACCGTCTCTTACAACATTGACTCCTCTCCATGAGCGGTACTCCTCAGCGTTACCATGCCCAGAATAAGTTTCTAATAATTCAAACATTTTTGGGTATTTCTTTGAAATCTCTAAACCCTTATCTAGAGTATATCCAGCAGGAGTGTAAAGTCCCCAAGACTGCCCGTGCGGTATAACCATGTAGTCACTATCATATTCCTCAAGCCTATTTACTAAATCTAACGGGGTTACTGCTTCTTCATGACAGTTCATTGGCAGGTCTTTAGATAGTATACTTCGATCACAATTTTTTATTTTTCCAGTTTCTGTGAAGTATCGATTTATATCATTATATCTTTTGAAGTTTTCGAAATCCACAAATGGAAAAAATACATTTGGTATTAAAGGTCTAGAAGTCATTGCTTGTCGAGTTACAGATAATGATGCAATAGCTCTGGTTGGAACCGCTTCATCAGACTCTTCTTTTAAAATGACATTATGATGACCCCAATGGTTTCCTCTTATAACCCCAACTTGGGTCCATTCCCATCCCAAAAAAGCAACACAATCTGGATTAGCTGGGTCAACATTTAGGGCGTTACACTTCCTAATCGTTTCTTTTGTTTCCATCCATCTTTTCGGGGTAGTTGCTTCAGCATGATCGTTGATTGACCAAAAATCTAATGCTGAACAATGTCTTGCAAAGTCACAAGCATCCGCAACAGGATGTACACCATGCCCACCAGTGATTGGCAAACTCATCATATGTGCATCGGCTGAAAATGTTGAATGAACATGTAGATCACCAAACAAAATTTGTTTAGTTGGCAACTCATTAAGAGCTTTCATTGCACTTAATTGCTTTGTCTCTTTATCTTTTACAAACTCGACAGTATTAATTGTGCCAGTGATTTTACCTCCATCTAAGTCTTCACTAAATATATGGAATTCTAAAACTAGAAGTAAACTAACTATAAAGAGGATTGAAAGGATGAAAAAATATTTTATAACTTTTACAATACTCATAAGAAAATTATTTGATAATAATTAATTATAATTAAGTATAATATTATATGCAATGTCCAAGATCTTGAATAAAAATATTCTCATATTTATTATTGCCATAATCATAGGCTTAACTCTTATTTTTTATGAAACTATTTCATACAATGATGAATTTCTTCAGCTCAAAAATAGAAAGGCAGTCGCTTTAGTAAATGATGTTGTTATTTCTGAGGATCAATTTTTAAAATATGCCTCAAACCTAGGAGCAGACATTCAACCAGAAGATGATGTTGAAATTTTAGAATTATTATTGGAAAGAATGATAGAAGAAGAACTTCTTGTGCAGAGAGGAATAGAACTTGATCTACATAAGAAGGATATTGGTGTCAGAAAAGAAATGATTAAACAGGTGATTGACTTCATCATTCAAGTTGAAAAAAATCAGATTAGTGAAGAAGATCTTAAAGATTTTTACAATAAAAATATTGGAAAATACACCCCTATTCAAAAAATTCAATTTCAATCAATATATATAAACTCTCTTAATCAAGAGTCTGTTCTGCTCGGCACAGAGTCAGACTTGAAGACACTTCAGCCAAAATTATTAAAAATATATGATGAGCTTGATACTAAAGATTTCTTAGATATTAAATATAGTTATGATGAAAATAATTTTTTTGAGGTTCCTGATAAGTTAATTAATATTAAAGATTGTAATCTTCTTTTTGGTAAGTCTATATGCAATCAAATTGCCTCACTAAATATTGATGAAGTATCTCAACCTATATTTTTTGATAATGGATATTTTATCTTTAAGCTTGTAGATCAGATTAAACAAGAAATTGATGAAAACTATTATAATGAAATTAGAGAGAAGGTTATTTTTGATTATAACAATGGTTTAGATGATGAAAAATTAAAAAACTATCTAAAATACTTAAAAGATAATTCTGAAATTATTCGATATTCTTTTTAAATTTATGCATATTCGTAAATTACTGATAATTTTAATATTTCTGTTATTTAATTCACAATCATATGCCCATTATTTTAGTGAGTCCTTTTCTAAGTGGAATATTACGGGATCAGATATTATTGCTAATTTCTCCATCCTAGAATTGGAAGCAACAAGAGTACTTCAGGTTAAAGAATATGAAAAAATTTTAATAGACAACGAGCTTGATGAAAAAGATATATTTAAAATTTATTTAAATGATCACATTCATGTTTATTCAGCTGATATAAAATGTCAGTCTAGCAATGATATTAGAGAGTTAAGTTCAGATGAAGGCTATTTAAGATATGAACTAGAATTCCAATGTCCTTCAGAAGAAAATATAAAGATTATTAATAATGCTCTATTTAATGTTATTCAAAGTCATATTCATATAGCACGAATATATTTAGAAAATAATTTACTAACAGAGAAAGCCTTTTTTTTTAACGATCAATCAGTTGATATATCAGAAAAGGAAACTCAATTAAGTTTTTTTAGCAGTTTCAAAAATTTTTTTTATTCTGGACTAAGTCATATTTTAGGAGGGTATGATCATCTTCTCTTTATCCTAGGACTGCTCATTATAGTTACAAATCTTAATAGACTGATCCTAGTCATTACCGGCTTTACCATCGGACATAGTCTTACCTTATTCTTATCTTTAGTTGAGATTGTTCAAGTAAATGCAAGCATAGTAGAATCATTAATTGGCTTTACTATTATGTTTGTAGGTTTGGAATATTTCTACAAACACAATAATGGTAAATTATTAAGTATTGGATATCTAATTTTAATTTTACCACTATTATTTATTTTAAGCTTTATTACTAATATCCAGTTTTCTGGGTTCCTAATGATGGGCTTATTATTATTTTCTTTAGGATATTTTTTTCTAAAAGAAAATTTAAAGAATAGTGATAATTTATTAATATTAATAACAATAGTATTTGGGCTCATTCATGGCTTTGGCTTTGGAGGATTTTTATTAAATACAGAAATAAACTCAGGCAATATTTTATCAGGTTTATTAGGATTTAATGTCGGAGTTGAATTTGGTCAAATATTGTTCGTATTAGCAGTATTATTAATATTTCAATTAGTTAAGTTTATTCGCCTGAATTTCATTATTAATTTATTTAAAGATACCTCTTTTGCCTTGCTAATTTGTTTTGGCCTATACTTTTTTATTCAAAGACTAATAGTTTAATTTACACAAAAATTATCAGTATAATTGTCAGCATTGATACAGTTAATGAAAGTATAACTTTCATTGTAATGAACCAGAGTGGAGTAATCTTTAGCTGTTGATAAAGATAGTAATCATGTAAAAGAGAAATAACATAGCCAATAAGCAATAGTGCCAAAGAAAGTTTTAAATTTTCTAAAGACAATAATGCAGCCCAAGAGATTAGAGCTGGAATTACTGATATAAAAAGTGGAGTGAAAACGTAAAAAATTTTGTCCGCAAAGGCTGTTATTAGTCCCCACTGTATGCCTCCCAAAAAAGATGAAATAATTGCAGCATAAGCAATATAAATAAATATCATTAAATCACGTATTTCATCATTTGGAGGAGAGATAAAATACATCAAAAAAATTATGATAAATGGTGCAAGACCAAGTAAGCCAAGTATATATGATTGCTTCTGACCCATTATGAAATACTAATCTGTAAATAATCCAAGAAACTTCAAGAATTCAATATTACCACCCTCAACTTGAATGGTGTCATTTGCAAGGGAAAGGGAAATTGAAGCGATATTTCTTAATCCTGCTAGTGTCTCCTTAAGGGTTTGTTGATCGCTTTTTATTTTTAAATCATTCTTCTCGGCGGGTAAAAAACTTAATTCAGCTACTCCTTTTCTAATCTTGATAGTAAAAATTTCTTTACTGTCAGAAAATGAAAAGGATACTGTTTGAATTGTATCAATAGCTTTTTCAGGATTTAAATTAACAGGAAGTGACTTCATAATTGCTTTAATTGGGGTTGCTCTCAGTTGGTCTGGGGTTACTTTATTGTTTTCTGCACTAATTATAAATTCATCTCTTAGTTCAGCTGCAACTGTTTTATAAAAATAATAATCATTTGAAGCTGATTGATAATTAGATAGGTTATCAGCAGCGCTTGACTTTATTTCTTTCGCTTTTTCATCATCTTTGTTTATTGCTAATAACATATCTGAAAGTTCCATAGCCCATTGATACTCACCTGCAGAAAAAGCATTTAATGCCTCATCGAGAAGCTTAGTTTGCTTTTGTGCCATCTCAGATAGCTTTATTGCCCTTTTTTCATTTGTCAGGGGATGAAGATCACTAATATTTCCACTGAACCATCCTATGTAACCACTGAATGTAGATCTTATATATGATGAAATGGATCCATAGAATTCTTGTAAATATGGTGAATTAGCTAAATGTTCAGGCAGTCTTACTTTTTCAACTATCTCATCTGGTGTAAGGCCTTTATTAATATATCTTATTGTTTGGTCATGCACAAATTGTATGCCATCTCTATAATCTGTTAGAGCTCGTGAAACATTTTCAGTTCCAGAAATTGGGCGAGAGTGACTTGGTATTAAATATTCAGCATTTAGCATCCTGATTTTGTCGAGGCTTTGAACCCATTCCATTGGATTTCTAAATTTTGTTCCTCTTATTGCATAAAGGTTTGCAAACGATCTATAAAAATTATCCCCTACCATTACCGTCTTTTTATCAGGTAGCCAAACATAAAGATGATCGTCTGTTTCACCGGGTACATGGGCTAAAATAAACGTTAAGCCGTCAACTTTAAAGGTTAATTCATCCTTAAAAAGTTTTGTTGGTCTTACCAAACCAAATGTTGACTCACTATTGATTTCCATGAAGCCTCCTATGCCCTGATGTACGATCTCTTCAGCAGGCAATGGGATACCAAATTGTCTATTTGTTCTCTCTAATATAATTGGTCTTATAGTGGTTGCTATATTATCAAGATTATAAATGATATTCTCCTGAGCGTAGATCTCTGTTTTGCCGTCTTCAAAGAATACTGTTGCACCACCTAAATGATCTAGATGGTTGTGGGTATAAATAATAGCAATAATAGGTTTTTCTGAAATTTTTCTGAAATCTTTGTAGAGTACTTCAGCACTTTCTGTAGAACCTAAAGTATCTACAATAACTATGTTATTTTCTGTCTCAATCATAATAGAGTTTGCAATTCCGTAGCCTACACCAACATAAATATCTTCCGTGACCTCAATTAATTCTTTTCTAAACTCATATTTATGTTTCTGAGACAAGCCTTGATCAGAGTCTAATGTCTCATTAGACTGGTTTTGATCACTACATGAGATAAGAAAAAATAAACTTATTAAAAATACTTTTAAATGACTGATCATTAAATGAATTTGTTTGGTAAATTAATTTTGAACTAAAATATGAACAAATACAACAGTGAAATATTTGGAACTTTATGCTTATTGGCTGCAGGTTTCTTTCTTAGTTTTGGAGGGCTTCTTATCAGGCTTGTTGATGAAGCATCAACGATGCAAATAACATCCTACCGATCAATAACGTTCTCACTTGTGGCACTCATTTATATTTTATTTAAGTATAAATCTCAAACCCCTAAGGTATTTATTAATATTGGATGCAGAGGAATAATACTTATGCTTGTTCTTGGTTTTAGTAATATTTTTTTTGTCTTTGGAATGAGTAATACAACCGTTGCTAACGCTGTATTTATAATGAGTACAGGCCCTTTATTTGCAGCCTTCGCAAGTTATTTTTTTTTAAAAAAAATAATAGGTACTAAAACCATTATCGCAATTGCAGGATCGATGTTTGGAATTGCTATAATGTTTTCTCAAGGAGTGGGGTCGGCCAATAATATAGGAAATATAATTATTTTATTTGTTCCAATTTGTTTTGCTATTCAATTAACAATGGTTAATAGCAAGCCTGATGTTGATTATGTTCCTTCTGTCTTTCTCTCAGGTCTCTTTGTATTATTTATCGGTCTTCTTATCATTCCAGATTATTCAATTAGCATGGGTGACTTGTTTATCGTTCTTTTTATGGGAGCATTTCAAGTAGGATTAGGATTTTTATTAATTACAATTGGATCAAGATATATACCACCACACAGAGCGGCACTTTACGTACTTCTTGAACCAGTGCTAGCTCCGCTATGGGCGTGGGTCGGTGTGGGTGAAACACCTCCTTATATTGAACTTCTTGGTGGATTAATTGTCTTTTCTTTTGTGCTATGGAGACTAATTGATCAATTTATGGAAGCTGAGAAACATAAAGAATGACAATTTTTTCTAAAAAAAGTAGATTTGAGTATGGACGTTAAACTTCTTTCAGGCGCATTAGGAGCAGAAATTTCTGGCATATCTCTTAATAATATCAATAAAGAAATATTTAATACTATAAATGAATTATTACTTGAACATAAAGTTATTTTTTTTAGAGATCAAAACATCACTCCTGAGGAACAAATAAGATTTGCAAAATTTTTTGGTCCTATTGAAGAACATGCTTATGTTAAAGGAAGAGAAGGATATCCAGAAATAACAAGGCTGATCAAAGGTGCTGATGAGAAAAATCAATGGGGTGAAGGATGGCACAGTGACGTCAGCTATAATGAAACCCCTACAAAAGCTGTCATACTAAAATCAGTTAAAATACCACCAGTAGGTGGTGATACAGTTTTCGCGAATATGGAATTGGCTTGGGAAACGCTGGATAAAGAAATTAAAGATATTGTTGAAAATAAAAGAGCTGAACACTTTTCTCTTGGTGCAGGTTTCTTTATAGATGAATATAAATATTTTGAAAGTAACGGTAATGATACTAAAGAATATTCTAATCATCATCCTATTGTAAGAACTCATCCTGAAACAGGAAAAAAAATATTATTTGTAAATTGGACCTATACAAAGAAAATTGAAGGACTTGAAGAATCTGAGAGCAATGAAATACTCTCTAAAATATTTGAACATCAATCACGTCTAGATTTAACATGCAGATACACATGGTCCGAAAATAATGTAGCAATATGGGATAATCGTAGTGTAATTCACTATGCAATAGCAGATTTTTTCCCTGGCAGGGGTCTTGGACATGAAAGAATTATGGACAGAATTGCAGTGTTAGGAGACCGTCCTTATTGATTATCTAAAAGGTTTTTCTGAATAAAAAATACTTGAGAAAAGATAAATATAAAGGTGAGCCCCATAATGCCAAAAAGCTTGAAATTTACCCATACGGCATCAGAAAAATTCCTATAAACTACCTCATTTGCAGCAGCTAAAAATAGAAAGAAATACGCCCATCTTTTACTTAAATTTATCCATCCATAATCAGTTAAATTTATTGCTGAGCCCATGAGATTTTTTAATAAAGGTTTGTTAAAATACAAGCCTATAAATAATGCTACAGAAAAGATTAAGTTTACAAGTGTTACTTTAAACTTAATAAAGAACGGGTCATTAAAATAAATCGTCAATCCCCCAAAAACAAAAATCAAAATAGTACTGAATAATAACATTGGGGATACTTTTCTTTCGATTAAGTAAGATCCAGCAATTGCAATACCTGCAGCAATCATCAGAGGAAGAATAGCTTCTTGAATTTGACCTGTTTTAATAAAAAAATAAAAAAAGACAACCAATGGTCCGAGTTCAAATACTTGTTTTAAAGACCCGCGCATATAGATACAATTTTAATTATGCTTTGCTTTGGAAATATATTTTCCATTTTTAATACCCTCAAACATCTCGTCTAGTAAAGGATGTGTTACAGGATCATGCGACTCATCAACTAATAAGTTTTGTTGAGAAACATACGCAACATAAGATGGTTGACTTGGAGCTTCAGCGAGTAAATGATAAAAAGGCTGATCTTTTCTTGGACGAACTTGCATGGGTATTGACTGATACCATTCTTCAGTATTATTAAATTCTGGATCAACATCAAATATAACGCCACGAAAATCATAATACTTATGCTTTACGATCGAGCCGATTTGAAATTTTGCTTTATTGATCATTAAAGAAAAGAATAAGTATATTATCAGATATTTTCAAGTGTGTTCTTAAAACAATATATCTGATAATTACTTAATTAATGTTTCTAAAGTCTTATATTGAAGATAACCAGGATAAATAGAATCATTTACAATCGATGCAGGTGTTCCACGAAGCCCTAGACTCTTTGCCAATTTCATATTTGATTCTATGATGTCATTTGATTTTTGACTGACAGCCTCTTTAAATATTTCTTCGCCATTTAGATCAATTTTATTAAGTATGTCGACTATATTTACTTTTTTCATTTTTGAGCCAAGCTGCATAAACTGATTATGAACTTCAAAATACAAGTTAGGATGTCTTTGCCAAACAATTAAGGCAATCTTAGCGGCTGTGTCAGATATATCTCCAAATATTGGCCATTCCATATAAATTATTTTAACATTATCTGAATTTTTCAATAGCTTTTGGAAATCATTAGCCTGCTTTGAACAGTAACCACATCTATAATCAAAAAACTCTATAATTGTATAATCTGCTTCACCATTTCCAACTGTTGGAAGGGCTCCAGCTTCATAATTTCTTATGATGAAGCTTGCGAGATTTTGATCGTCATCAGCAAAACTAATGCTAAATATATTAAAAAATAAAATTATTATTATGGTTGTTTTAAATAATTTATTTATCATCACTTAAATATTCTTTCAAAGACTCAGCTGTTCCTAAATGTAGTGCGTTTGTATTAAATTGGTATCCCTTCAGGGTTTTTTTACTAATACATGAGTTCCACGCTTCATTGACTGAAAATACCTCTTTTTCTATACCATTAAATGCATTTTGACATATAATTTGAGCGCCAATATAAACATATGGCTCAGAACTCTCGTCATATCTTATTAAATCATTATTCTTTAATTTACAGAAATCGCCCTTGCCTTTGAACGATTTCAAGTTTCGTTTAGGGATCAAACCAAGAAATGCTTCGGCCTTTTCCGGATAGCTATTTATCATATTTACAATTAATTGCTTATCTGAGTCACCCCATACAACATCGCTATTCAGAACAAGAGATTTATTAATATTATGTTTATCAAATATTTTCTTAATGCCGCCTCCAGTATCTAAAAGTAAATCTGACTCATCTGAGACGATAATATTTTTTTGGCTTAAGCTTTGTATAAATTTCAATATCTCGTCTGACTTATAGTGAACATTAATGATAATTTCTTTAGTTCTAATTTCATTAAGTAAATCGATTGCGTATTGTATAAATGGTTTGTTGTTGACCTTAATTAATGGTTTAGGAATTATAGGATCAAAATCTCTCATTCTTTTGCCAAGACCCGCGGCTAGAATTATTGCAGTATCGATCATATTATCTCATGATTTTTAAATTGCTTTAGCCAATTTACAAGACTCATAAAAAATGGATCTTGTAAATTATTTTTCAAAAGTTTTACAGCATTTGGTAAATATTTTAGATAACTATTTTTTTTGTCTCTTATAGAGAGTCTTTGAAAAATACCTAATATTTTTAAATTTCTCTGAATTGAAAAGAACCTCATTTCTTTCTCCGCATCTTGTGCATTTATATTTGTAGCTTTGATATAAAATTCAAATAATTTTTTTTGTAAATTTCTCTTAAGTGGCCTTCTTACGTCCTCAAGTAAGGATACTAAATCATAAAGAGGAGATCCAATTACAGCATCTTGAAAATCAATTAAACCAACTTGCTTTAAAGACTTTTGATTACTTAAATAAAATAAATTGTCTACGTGATAGTCTCTTAATACTAAAGTCGATAATTGTGGTTTTATATTATTATAAAAATCATTTAAAATTTGAATGAACTCTTTTTTTTGAATACTACTAACCGACTTGCCATTTCTTTTTTCTAAATACCAATCAATAAATAGCAATGACTCATTCACGAGCAAATCTATAGAATAACTTTTTAATGTACCAAGTTTTTTTTCTTTACTTTTCGATTGTCGATTAATTTCTATTAATACCTCAATAGCTTTTTTATATAATTCATTTTCATTATCTTTGTTGAGAATATTCGAAAATGATGTTTGTCCAAAATCTTCAAGTAACATAAATCCGTTTTTTATATCGAAAGACTCTATTTGTGGCGCACTCAGATTAAAGGTATGAATGATGTCAGCTACAATTCTAAATTGTTCAATTGACTCCCCTTTATCAGGTGGTGCATCCATAACAATCAAATTTTTATTTTTGATGCGATAATATCTTCTAAAGGAAGCATCATTTTTAACAGAAATCATATCCTCCCCTTTGAAGCCACAGTTACGGACAAAACTATGAAGTTCTAAATCTCGATTACTCATCTAATACTTTTGATTTTTAAATTTTCCACTTAAAGAGATTTGTACACTTCTTGAAACCTTGCTTTTGATTTGAAAATTAAGTTGGATACGGTCATTTGGTAATACTTCTTCAAATTTATCTGCCCATTCAATCAAGCAGACATCATCAGTTACTGCCTCACCAAAATTAAGTTCAAAAAGCTCACTAGAATTTTTTAATCGATAAAAATCATAATGATTTATTGTATGGCCATCATGCTCATAAACTTGCAATAGAGTAAATGTTGGGCTTGGAATTTCTTTAATTTCTAAACCCTTAAAAAAATTTCTAATAAAATATCTTGTAAACGTAGTTTTTCCTGAACCTAAATCCCCATTCAAACATATAACTATATTGTCTTTTTTTGACAGTTTAACCAGTCTTTTGGCGAGTTTCTCAGTATCACCTTCATTCTTCAGAAGCATGAGAAAATAATATCTTAAAAATGTTAATTAGTATCTATAAGCTTCAGGCTTATAAGGCCCTTCGGGAGTAACGCTTATATAATCAGCTTGTTCTTTAGATAATTTTGTGAGTTTCGCACCTACTTTTTCCAAATGAAGTCTTGCAACCTTCTCATCTAAATGTTTTGGTAGTACATAAACTTTTTTCTCATATTTTTCAGGATTGTTCCAAAGCTCAATTTGAGCAGTAACCTGGTTTGTAAATGATGCACTCATAACAAAACTAGGATGACCTGTAGCACAACCAAGGTTAACCAATCTACCTTCTGCTAATAAAATAATTCTCTTTTCACTTGGAAGAGTAATTTCATGAACCTGGGGTTTAATTTCATCCCATTTATAGTTTTTCAGTGCTTCAACTTGAATTTCGTTATCGAAGTGTCCTATGTTGCATAGTATTGCTCTATCCTTCATTTCTCTCATATGATCGGCAGTTACAATGTCTTTGTTGCCTGTAGCAGTAACGACAATGTCTGCTTCTTTTATCATATCATCCATTGTAACAACTTCATAGCCTTCCATTGCTGCTTGCAACGCACATATTGGATCTGCTTCAGTAACCATTACTCTTGCCCCACTTTGACGTAATGAAGCTGCGCTTCCTTTTCCAACATCTCCAAACCCAGCAACGATCGCAACCTTTCCTGACATCATTACATCAGTTGCTCTTTTAATGCCGTCCACTAAACTCTCTCTACAACCATAAAGATTATCAAATTTAGATTTAGTCACAGAGTCATTCACATTTATTGCTGGTACCATAAGAGTTCCATCAATTTCCATCTTTTTAAGAGCTAAAACCCCAGTGGTAGTTTCTTCGGAAAGCCCTTTTACATCATGAAGCAGCTCTTTGTATTCTTTATGCATAAGTCCTGTAAGATCTCCACCATCATCTAATATTAAATTGGGTTTCCATCCTTCTTTTCCCTCAATAGTTTGTCGAACACACCACCAATACTCTTCTTCTGTTTCTCCTTTCCAGGCGAAAACCGGAATGCCCGCTTTAGCTATTGCAGCAGCAGCATGATCTTGTGTTGAAAAAATATTACAGGATGACCATCTGACGTCTGCTCCCAATTCTACTAGAGTTTCAATTAAGACTGCGGTTTGTATAGTCATGTGAAGACAGCCAACTATTCTTGCACCATCTAGAGGTTTCTGGCCCTTATACTCATCCCTGAGTGCCATAAGGCCTGGCATCTCTGTCTCAGCTAAAGATATTTCTTTCCTACCAAATTCGGCTTGTTCAATATCCGCTACTTTAAAATCTTCATTGGTCATAAATATGTCTAAAATATAGGGTTAAATAGACTAATATTCAATATGATTATTTATTAATATTTACCTGGGGCAAATTGACAATGAACTTCGCTCCCTTAATATCATTTTCCTCTATAATATTATCTACAGAAATTGAGCCTTCATGTGCATCAACAATCTGTTTGGCAATATTCAATCCAAGTCCAGAATGTGATTTATTATCTTCTTCTCTTAGAGAATAAAAACGCTCAAAAATTCTTTTCATATCAGGCTCTTTAATGCCCGGTCCCTCGTCCACAATTGCTATGCTCAAGTAGTTACTTGTTGCTGATAAAATAACTTTTATAATTCCAGGCTTTGGGGAAAAGGAAATTGCATTGTCTATAATATTTTTGATAGCTTGAGAAATAAACTTCTTCTGACCATCAATAAAAATTTCCTTTTGATCATCTTGATCATATAAAAACTTAATTTGGATTTGATTTGGTAATATTTTTTGGGTGTCTTCAATAATCTCATGCAATAGAGATTTTATTTCAAATTTTTGCTGCTGACTTTTATAAAGATTTACCTCATTTTTAATCATCACTGAATAATCGGTTATGATGCTTTCAATCCTTGAAATATCATTCTGAATAAGATTTAGAAATTTTTTTTGACCATCACTCATTTCATCAGTAATAACCTCGGATGCCATTTTTATTGAAGCGAGGGGATTTCGGATTTCATGCATCAAATCAGCTGAATTATTTTCAGCATTATCAATTTTATTATATAAACTATTCAACATTTCATTAATGATTTTAGAAAGTTGGCCAATTTCATCATCTCTTCTATCTAATCCAGAAATTAAAGGTTTTGTTTTGTGGTCCATTTGGACTTTTTCCGCGGCATTTGCCAAGTTTCTAATAGGTTTGAGAATTATAAAGTTTAAAAAAAATGAAAATAATATCAAGCAACCTCCAATAGCTAAACCTGTTAGTAATACATTTAGTTGTATTTGATTATTAATACTTTGAATGTTGGTATTATCTTCGTGCGCAACAATATAGTAGTAAATGTCATCATAACTAATAGGAAATATTGAGACCAATTCAAGTTTATTATTGTTCAACTCAATCGAAAAATTTTTTTGAATTCCTTTTTCTAAATTTTTGAAATTAGTCAGGAATTTGGGGTGATTTAAAAAATCTCTATTAGCTAAATTTTCTTTTTGATCTGATTTAAAAGTAACTATTGAACTATTTTTGTCTATGATCTCTACTTCTGTAGCAGACTGATTTATAAAAGAACTGTTTTCTAAGTCATATCCTTTCGTATCTAGCAAGATATTCATATTCTCATCCATTATTATAATAGAGAGATTTTTGATTTCTAACTTGGAGAGAATAGCCTCAGCATTTAGTTCTTTTTTAATGTCCCTGAGTAAATTTGATGTTTTTAAGAAGTTATAAATAATCAACGACTGATTATCGATTTGTTTAAGCCTTTTATTAAGTTGATAGTTGTTAAGGAAAATAATTATGAGTATTGTACTAACTATTAAAATTAGTAATCCAACAAAATTATATAATAAAAATTTTCTAAATAGGCTGTTCAAGTTATGTACTGTATTATTTCCACTTATATCCTGATCCATATAAAGTATTAATGGACTTAAATTCAGGATCGATCTTTCTAAATTTTTTTCTAATCCTTTTTATATGACTGTCTATTGTTCTATCATCAACATCCAATTCATCCCTGTAAGCAATCTCCATTAATCTATCTCTTGATTTAACAATACCTGGTCTTTCAACCAATTCTTTTATTATTTTAAATTCAGTAGTAGTTAAAGGCTCTAAAAGTGATTTCTCCTTCCACTCACATTCATATCTCAAACAGTCAAGCCTCAGATTTCCTAGTATAATAATTTGTTTTTTTTCAGAATTTTCATTCTCTATATTTTTTCTGTTGAGTGTATTTTTAATTGTTTCTATTAAAATTTCTTTAGAAAAATTTCCACTTTTTGTAACATAGCTATCAACACCATGCATTAAGCCTCTTAATCTATCGGCCTCTTGGTCTTTAGATGTCAGGAAGATCACTGGTATTTCGGTTTTTTCTCTTATTTTTTTAAATAATTCATATCCATCCATTTTTGGCATTTTTATATCAATTACCGCTAGTTCCGGAGGATACCTAGACATCCCGATCAATGCTGACTGACCGTCACTATAAGTATGTATTTCAAATTCTTCTTTTTTAAGCAGCTCTTCGAGAGAAATTAAAATATTTCGATCGTCATCTACTAAGGCAATAAGGTGTTTCATTTTAAATTTTCATCATATTTTAAATTATTATATGACCATAAAATGGCATAAATATTGCATAATTTAACTAACAGTTTTTTCATTTATTTAGATATTAGCACTTAACATACATGTTATTATATGTTTTTATCACAACCTCAAAATATGCAAAATTCAGTAAAAAATAGCATTATACAAAACGCTTCTTCAATTAGAAGTAACCTTAATTCTGAGGAACTATATGAAGTTGCACATACCTCTGGCGAAGGCAAACTATCATCGCATGGAGCTTTAGTGGTTAAAACAGGTAAACATACAGGTAGGTCAGCTAATGATAAATTTTTTGTTAAAGAAGGTGTAAATGATAAAAAAATCCATTGGGGTGAAACAAATGTACCTATCTCAGAAAAATATTATGCAAAAATTGCTAATGCATTTATAGATTTTTCAAAGGATAAGTCATTATATTTACACAACCTAATGGGTGGAGCGGATCGTAATCATTCATTAAATGTTTCAATAATAACAGAATATGCTTGGCATGGATTATTTGCTAGACATTTACTTGTAAGACCAAGTGCTGATGAGCTAAAGCATTTTAATCCAGAGTATACTATTGTAAACTTTCCAAGTTTGAAAATGGATCCAAGTATTCATGGTACAAATAGTGAAACTGTTATAGCTGTTAATCTTGCGGAAAAAATAATTTTAATAGCAGGCACTGAGTACGCAGGTGAAACAAAAAAATCTGTATTTACTCTTTTGAATTTTTTGCTTCCTGAAAAAAATGTTATGCCAATGCATTGTTCTGTTAATACTGGTGAAAATGGTGACGCTGCAATTTTCTTTGGTCTATCTGGTACAGGTAAAACTACATTAAGTGCAGATCCTAAGAGATCACTCCTTGGAGATGACGAGCATGGATGGTCAGATGACGGACTTTTTAATTTTGAAGGTGGATGCTACGCAAAACTTATAAGATTATCTAAAGAAGCAGAACCAGAAATTTATGCTACTACTCAAATGAAAGGTACAGTTATTGAAAATGCTGTCATGAAAAACGACGGAACTTTAGATCTAGATGACAATTCTTTAACAGAAAATACAAGAGGAGCCTATCCTTTAGACTATATACCAAGAGTTACCGAATCTGGAAAAACTGGTCACCCTAAAAATATAATTATGCTTACTGCTGATGCATTTGGCGTATTACCTCCAATTGCTAAACTTTCTGCAGATCAGGCGATGTATCATTTTCTATCAGGTTATACAGCAAAAGTTGCTGGCACTGAAATTGGTCTTTCAAACGAGCCTCAGGCAACATTTTCAACATGTTTTGGTGCACCATTCATGCCAAGAAATCCAATAGAATACGGAAATTTACTCAAAAAAAAGATATCAGATCATAAGGTTGATTGTTGGCTTGTAAATACAGGTTGGTCTGGCGGTGTTTATGGAGTTGGTAAAAGAATATCGATTAAAAATACTAGAGCATTACTTAATGCTGCGCTCTCAGGCAAACTAGCTAATGCTGAAATGAGAAAGGATCCAAATTTTGGCTTCTCAGTTCCAGTTAAGGTTGATGGAATTAATGAACAAATATTAAATCCCAAGAAAACATGGCAAAGTGAGTCTGATTATGATGCACAGGCAAAAAAACTAGTACAAATGTTTATTAGTAATTTTACTAGGTTTGAATCTGACGTTGAAGAGAATATTAAAACTTCAGGACCTATTGCCAATTAGGATTTATTTACCCTCTCGATATCTTCTGTATAACTAAGACTAGCAATATAGTAACAAATAATTGCTAAAATTGATGTTAGTCCAATAGAAATTAAAGAAAGTGTATATGGAGACGAAAAATCATTAAATACATAATCAACAAGATAGCCAGTAAAAAAACTACCAACTCCCATTCCAATAATGTTTACTCCTAGTATCCATACTGCAACCATAGTTGATCTCACTTTTACTGGAGTTAATTCCTGCACTGAAGCAAAAACTGGACCATAAAAAAAAGTGACATTAAATGAAACGAAGAATAATGTTAAATAAAAAAAGTTAGTATCAGGACTTATAAATCTGTAGCTTATTGTTAAAGGTGTTAAAAGCAAATAAGATATAACTAAAAAGGTCATTACACCACCTTTGAAGTAATGACTTAAACGATCAGACAAAACACCACCAAGGACTGCGCCGACGGTACCGCCTAATATAAAAAAAATGCCAAATAAAAAATTATATGCACTAGCAGTAAAACCTCTTTCACTTACAGCCCATAAAACCTCAAAGTTACCGGCGCCTAATGGAATATGGAGAAAAATACTGCCAATAATCGCAAATGTTAAACATTTAGAATTATAGAGAGCATGTTTTGTCATACTTACAATTTCTCGAATACTTGCAGATTTATTATCTTCATCAAAAGATGCGTCTAATTGCCCACGCTTCGGTTCCAAAAGAAAATATGTTACTATGCCAAGTCCCATTCCAATCAAACCTAATGTGATAAATACTGCGCGCCATCCAAAAACTGGTCCAAAAAAAGCTGCTATCAACATTCCAAATCCGACACCTAAAGGTATACCTAAGTAATAAATTGCAGATGCGGTTCCTCTTTTATTTTGGTTAAAAAGGTCAGATAGCATTGATATCGCATTGGGGGTTAATGCAGACTCTCCAACGCCAATTAAGGCTCTAGCAACAATTAAGTGTGAAAAATTTTTAGCTACACCGGTGAGAGCAGTCATTAAACTCCACAAAAATACTCCTGCGGCAGCAATTTTCATCCTACTAAATTTATCTCCAAGCACACCCATTAATATACCAAATACTGAATAGAAAAATAGGAAGTAAACACCTGTCAGCAGTCCCCATTGTACATTTGTAAGATTAAATTCAGACTTTATTTGAGGAGCAAAAGCTATAAGTAGATTTCTATCTACAAAATTAAAAATATTTAAAAGTAAAAAGAAAGCTAAATAAATATAGGAATAGTTTGCCTTCATACATTATGATCGATTGTAGTCATCTTCATATCTTTCTATATCATCTTCACCAAAATATGACCCAGTTTGAATTTCAATAATATTTAATTTCATATCTGACTTATTTTCTAAACGGTGCTTAGAATTAACAGGAATAAATATTGAATCATTTATCTTTAACTCTGTAATTTTATCGTCAATGGTAACCAAAGCCTCTCCACTGATCACAGTCCAAACTTCAGATCTTTTGGTGTGTGATTGATAACTCAATCGTGACTTAGGATTAACCTCTATTTCTTTGACCTTGTGGTCATCACTATCATCTAAAACTCGATACCATCCCCACGGACGATATTCAATTGGTCCTTTCCAATTTTTTAATATCCAACTTGACGAGTTTTTTTTAAAATCTCCTCCAACTCCAAACTCAAAACTTACTCTTTCATTATTCACAAATTTTTCCATTTCAGGAATATTAGCTTGATTTCTATCGCCACCATTTGCAAAAATTATTTTATTATCTGGATACATATCTAAAACTTTTTTTATCGCATTTGACGCAGATTGATACTCATCATCCTCAAATTCAATGGCAGCATCAACTACCGCTAAATTAGAAACAATTTCTATTCTTTCTTGAATGGGAAGAAACGCACTACCCTTTTTTTGTATTAACCAATTATCTGAGTTAACGCCAACTATTAGCTTATTTCCTAATTTTTTTGCATCCTTGAAGTAAACAATGTGTCCACTGTGAATAGGATCAAATCCTCCTGTAACAAGTATAATAATTTCAGTCATTAATGCGCATCGCTCCAATTATCTGCATTATTACTATCAACAGAAAGTGGTACTGAAAGATCAAACTTTGGCTTAAGCGCATTTTCCATTTCGGCCACAATTATTTCTCTAAATTTTTTAAGTTTATCATTTTTGATTTCAAAAATTAGCTCATCATGAACTTGAAGCAGCATCTTGCATTCATTAGTAGACTTTATTTTATCATTTATCTTTATCATAGCTAACTTTATTATATCTGCTGCAGTCCCCTGAATTGGGGCGTTTATAGCCGCTCTTTCTTGAAATGATCTTAAAGCAAAATTTTTATCTTTTATTCGTGGGAAAAAACACTTACGCCCACACAGTGTTTCAACATAACCATTGTTTCTACAGAGCTCTTTTGTATTTTCCATATATTCTTTTATTCCTGTAAACTTTTTAAAATATTCTTTAATAAAATCACTTGCTTCGTAGTTTGATATTGATAACTGTTTTGCCAGTCCGAATGCAGAAATGCCGTAAATTATTCCAAAATTAACAGCTTTCGCTTTTCTACGTAAATCTTTAGTGACATCTTTGTGTTTGACATTAAAGATCTCTGACGCGGTTAGTTGATGTATGTCCTCATTATTATTGAAAGCATCTTTTAGTTGAGATACGTCAGCCATATGAGCCAATACTCTTAATTCTATTTGGCTGTAGTCTGCAGCGAAAATTGTTTGGTCTTTACCAGGAATAAATGCTTTACGAATTGATCTACCTTCTTCTGTTCTGATTGGAATATTTTGTAAGTTTGGATCTGAAGACGCAAGTCTACCAGTGCTAGTAGAAGCCATCGCATATGAAGTATGTATTCTTCCTGTAGATTTAATAATATGAGCTTGCAAGGCCTCTGTATAAGTATTCTTTAACTTTGATAGCTGTCTCCATTCAATAATGGTTTCAGCAACTTTGTTGCCACCGTAGGCAAGATCTTCAAGAACTTCTATTCCTGTAGATTTTTCTCCTGTTCTTGTTTTTTTTGGGGGTATAAGTTTAAGTTTATCAAATAATACCTCGGACAGTTGCTTTGGTGATGCAATATTAAACTCTGTACCAGTATCCTTGTATATCTTACTTTCTAATTTTAAAATTCTTTTTGAAAAATCTGTTGATAGCTTTTTTAAGTATTCTCTATCAACTTTTATACCATTGAATTCCATAGTTTGAATACAATCAATTAAGGGCTTCTCAATATTGGAATAGATATAATTATTTTTTTCATGGTTTATTCTTTTTTTAAATAATAAATAAAGTTTATATGTAATATCAGCATCCTCAGCTGCATATTTTAATGCGCTCTTTAAATCAACTTGATCAAATGTGATCTGAGATTTTCCACTTCCCACAACTTCTTTGTATTTTATAGTTTCTTTATTGAGATGTATCTTTGCAAGATCATCCATTCCATGACGATTGATCCCTGCATCAGAAATAAATGACATTAGCATTGTATCATCGTAGCCAATAACGTTGATGTCATATTTTTTTAATATGGCATTATCATATTTTATATTATGTCCAATTTTGATAATTGATGAGTCTTCCATTATTGGCTTAAATATTTTAAAGAACTCTTCTATTTTAATTTGCTTTGTTATTATTTGATTAAGCTCATCAGTGTGATGAAATGGAATGTAGTAAGAAGTCTCAAGGCCATAACAAATCGATATACCGATAAGATTGGCTTCTAATATATTTAAAGAGTCAGTTTCTACGTCATAAACAAAATGACCAGTATCGTATATATTTGATTTTAATTCCTCGAGATTTTTTACGTTATCGATAAGTATATATTTAGTGCTTACATTTTTAGTTGAAATTTCCTTATCAGCATTAACATTGCCTTTTTCTTTTTTTTCAACTTTTGATTCCTTGTTACTTACGGTTTC
>CACKXV010000010.1 GCA_902604225.1 uncultured Pelagibacteraceae bacterium
GATCATTGAAGCGATTGACAGTGAGATTGAATTAATTGTTTGCATTACAGAAGGTATTCCTGTGATGGATATGATGAAAGTTAAAGATAGATTAAGTTCTTCATCTTCAAGGTTAATTGGTCCTAACTGTCCAGGGATAATTACGCCCGACGAGTGCAAAATAGGCATCATGCCAGCTCATATTCATAAAAAAGGTAATGTAGGTATTGTTTCACGATCAGGAACTCTTACTTATGAGGCAGTATATCAAACAACGGTAGCAGGCTTGGGTCAATCTACATGTATTGGCATAGGAGGAGATCCAATAAATGGAACTAATTTCATCGATTGTTTAGATTTGTTCCTTGCTGATCCAGAAACTGAGTCGATAATTATGATTGGAGAAATTGGAGGATCTGCACCTTCTCTAATTCCAGTTGGCCACCTTGAAGTAACTGTTTTCAGTCGAGTAAAAAATCTTACTCCATCCATGCCATGCATTGCGTGATCACCAAATAAAGACCTCTTCCATCCTCCGAAACTATGAAAAGCCATTGGAACTGGTATGGGCACATTAACTCCCACCATGCCAATTTTACATTGATTAGAAAAAGCACGGGCAGTATCTCCATCTCGAGTATAAATAGTAGTGCCATTTCCGAATTCGTGATCGTTAACCATTTTTAAAGCATCATTAAAAGTTGGTTGACGCACAACTGAGAGTACAGGACCAAATATTTCCTCTCTATATATCTTCATGTCCTCTTTAACATGATCAAATAAACATCCACCTATAAAATATCCGTTTTCATACCCTTGAAGTGAAATTGATCTTCCATCAACAATTAGTTGAGCTCCTTCAGATACCCCTGCGTCAACGTAGCTTTTAACTTTTGCGAGATGAACGTCACTGATCAATGGGCCCATTTCAACTTCTGGATCTGTTCCAGGACCTACCTTCAAGTTCTGAACACGAGGTGTTAATTTTTCAATTAGCTTATCTCCTACGTCACCAACAGCAACGGCGACCGATAGAGCCATGCATCTCTCGCCAGCAGAACCGTATCCTGCACCAATCAAACCATCAACGACTTGATCAAGATCAGCGTCAGGCATAACAACCATATGATTCTTAGCGCCTCCCAGGGATTGAACTCTTTTATTGTGCTTTGAAGACGTATGATAAATGTATTCAGCAACCGGGGTTGATCCGACAAAGCTCACAGAGTCTACTGCTGGATCAGTTATTAATAAATCAACTGCTTCTTTATCTCCATTAATTACATTAAATACTCCATCTGGAAGTCCAGCTTCTTTTAACAATTCAGCCAACATATAGGGAACTGTTGGATCTTTTTCACTTGGCTTAAGAATGAATGAATTTCCACATGCTATCGAAATTACAAACATCCACATTGGAACCATGGCTGGAAAATTAAATGGAGAAATACCAACACTTACACCCAATGGCTGTCTCATGCTCCAGCTATCAATATCAGATCCTACGTTTTCTGAGTATTCACCCTTAAGAAGATGAGGAATACCACAGGCGAATTCTACAACTTCCATGCCCCTAGTAATTGAACCTGCTGAGTCTGATAAAATTTTACCATGCTCAGAAGTCAGCTCTAGCGCAAGCTGATCTATATCTCGCATAATTAAATCTTTAAACCTAAAAAAAACCCTTGATCTTGTTAAGGGTGGAGTTGCAGCCCATTTTTTTCCTGCTTCAACTGCACATTCTATTGCAACTTTCACGTCCTCAGAGTTAGCAAATGAGACTTTTTTTGTTTTTTCTCCATTCGCAGGATTAAATACATCGCCAAACCGATCAGATTTACTAATATACTCTTTGCCATTAATAAACTGATTAATTACTTTCATTAAAGATTCCTATATTTCGAAATTTTCACTAATAGCCTCGCAGCTTTTAGTCCATAATAGATTCTTTGTTTCATCATTGTCGTAAAAAGACTCAAGTGGAAATGACTTTGCTTTACCCTTAGCTCCTTTTAGACCAGGCCCAACAATTGATCCTGAATTAATTTTTGGATCAGCAATACACCTTAATAATCCTAAGGTTCCATCCTTTTCAGACTGACCGAACTTCATCATATATTTTGTAAAAAGACTACTTAAGCCACCGTCTTCAACAGTAGTAGATTGTAAATCACTTTCTGCGAGACCAGGATGTGCGACCATTGCTCTAATTTTTGAATTTTTATTCTTTAATTTCTCATGAAGACATGCAGTAAACGCAGCATTAGCAAGTTTTGTTTGAGCATAACGTTCCCAACGACCGGTACCAAATATCATACTGCCTTTGTCTCCGCCTAAGCTACCACCTTTCTTTTCAAAAAATTTTTCTTTTAATTTTTTGGCTTGAGTACGTGCAATACTTGAATGATTGACTATTCTTGCTTCATTTCTTAATTGTGAAGCTTTATCTAATAGTGGCATACATAACTTAGTAAGAAGAAAATGAGAAAGATGATTTGTTTGCATCTGCACATCAAAACCGTCAATTGTAGCTTTATCTTTAAGTGCCATAACACCAGCATTATTACACAAGACATCAAGGCCATCTGTACAAATTTCACTTACTTTTATTGACGCTGATTTAACTGATTCAAAGCTTTGAAGATCACAATCTACTTTATGAAGTTCCCCATTTGAGCAGTTATCATTTAACAAAGCATAAGAAGTTTCAGCTCTGTCTGATGGACGATTAAGTAATAATACTCGTGCACCAAGCTTAGCAGCTGACTCAGCCGCATAAAACCCTAATCCTGAAGTTGTACCTGTAATGGCGACTGATTTATTCTCCATTGATGGAAGCGAATTGAATAAGTCTTCAAAATACTTAGTTTTTAAGTTAGGTTTAGTGTAAGAATTCTTCATACATAAATTATTGTAAATTAATTAAGGCTAATAGCAATGTTTGAAAATTATGAGAAAACTTGATCTCCACGGATTTACATTAGAAGAGGCTTATCAAGAGTTTACTGATTTTATTTACAGCGCGTATGAGGATAATATTTCTAAAGTTGAAATTATTACTGGTAATAGCGGTCAAATAAAAAAGGAATTCCCTCATTGGTCAGAGAATAATCATCAAATCAGATATATAGAAAACAGCTGGCATAAGGGAAGTTTCATAGTGAAAATTGAGAAGAAATATTGAGTATTGCATTTGTCAAGTTGGCAGTAGTATTTAGGTTCAATTATGTGCGAAGAATACTATATGTAGGATATTGATGGGCAACGCGATATTCTTTTTTCATTAATTCCCCTAATTAATAGTTGCCCATCATCCCCCCTTAAAAAAAGGTTGCAAGTGTACAAAGATTTTTTTTAATTGATGATTATTGTTGTGCAATCATTTGCTTAATTCCAGCGATTGCTTTAGCTGGGTTAAGACCTTTCGGACAGGCTTGAGTACAGTTCATTATGGTATGACATCTATAAACTTTAAACGTGTCATCCAGCTCTTTAAGTCTCTCTTTTCTTTCTTCATCACGACTATCCTGCAGCCACCTATAGGATTGCAGTAAGACGGCTGGTCCTAAATACTTATCACTGTTCCACCAATAACTAGGACAAGATGTAGAACAACAAGCGCATAATATACATTCATACAAGCCATCAAGTTTTTCTCTATCATTTCTTGATTGAATATTTTCTGTATCAGTCGCTTCTTGTTTTTGTTTTATTAGCCATGGCTTTATCGACTTTAGTTGTTTGTAAAGATTTTTCAGATTTGTTACCAAGTCTTTGATAACGGGCATGTGAGGTAAAGGATAAATTTTAATATCACCTTTCACATCTGAAATTGCTTTTGTACACGCAAGTGTGTTTGTGCCATCAATATTCATAGCACATGAGCCACAAATTCCTTCTCTGCAAGACCTTCTAAAAGTTAAAGAGGTATCAACTTCATTTTTAATCTTCATAACGGCATCTAATACCATAGGACCGCAATCATCGATATCAACTTCATAAGTATCCATTCTAGGATTTTTATCATCCTCAGGAGACCATCTGTATATTTTAAACTTTTTTACACGTTTGTTTTCAGATTCTAATTTATAATAATCACCGTCAGTTAGTTTTGAGTTATCTGGAAGGTTGAATTGAACCATCAATAAACTCTTGCTTTAGGTTCTATATATTTAACTTCATTTGAAAGGGTATATTCATGAACTGATCTGTATTCCAGCTTACATTTTTCGTCGTCAAGCCAGGATAGTGTGTGTTTCATCCAGTTTTTATCGTCTCTTTCCTTGAAATCTTCTCTAGCATGCGCACCTCTGCTTTCTTTTCTATTATGAGCAGAATTCATGGTGACTACAGCTTGAGCAATAAGATTTTTATACTCTAAAGTTTCTAATAAATCTGTATTCCAAACAAGTGATTTATCTTTTATCTTTAAGTTTTCACTGTCCAGCCAAGTTTCTTCGATGAGTTTTTTTCCTTCTGTCATAATTTCATCATCTCTGAATACCGCACAATGCTTTTGCATAACTTTTTGCATTTGAGATCTCAGTTCCGCCGTTGTTACATCTCCGTCAGAATTTCTGGTAGCATCAAATCTTGCTATTACATCATCGATAACTGGTTTGGGAATATCTTTATTTTTTTCGCCCTTAGGAACAATATCATTAATTCTGTCTGCGGCAGCTTTTCCAAAAACTACAAGGTCAATTAGCGAATTAGATCCTAACCTATTTGCGCCATGGACACTCACACAAGCTGACTCCCCAACAGCCATTAAGCCAGGTACAACTGTTTCATCGCCCTTGACAAGATTCATGACTTCGCCGTGGAAGTTGGTTGGTATTCCGCCCATATTATAATGAACTGTGGGTATTATGGGTATTGGATCTTTAGTTACATCCACTCCAGCAAAAACTTTTGCAGACTCTGATATCCCTGGTAGTCTTTCTTCAAGAATATTGGAGTCAATATGGTCTAGATGAAGATACATGTGGTCTTTATCCTTCCCAACGCCTCTTCCATCAATAATTTCTTTAGTAATAGATCGTGACACTACATCTCTTGAGGCTAAGTCCTTTGCAGATGGAGCGTACCTTTCCATAAACCTTTCTCCTTCACTATTTACCAGGTATCCTCCTTCTCCTCTAGCACCTTCAGTTATCAAACATCCAACACCATAGATTCCTGTAGGATGAAATTGAACAAATTCCATATCTTGCAGAGGAAGACCTGCTCTTAATACCATCGCGTTTCCATCTCCTGTACATGTGTGAGCAGATGTAGCGGAGAAATAAACTCTTCCATAACCACCAGATGCTAATACGGTTTGTTTTGAATTAAATACATGTAGCTTACCATCCTCTAAACACCAGGCAACAACACCTCTGCATTCTCCTTCAACCATTAGTAAATCTAAAACAAAGTACTCAATGTAATAATCCACATCGTGTTTTAATGATTGCCCATAAAGAGTATGAATTATTGCATGGCCAGTTCTGTCTGCTGCAGCACATGTTCTTTGCGCAGTTCCATCGCCATAATTTTTTGTCATACCACCAAAAGCTCGCTGATATATTTTACCATCTTCTGTTCGACTGAATGGCACTCCATAATTTTCTAATTCTAAAACTGCTTTAGGCGCATTCTTACATAAATATTCGATTGCATCCTGGTCCCCAAGCCAGTCTGACCCTTTAACTGTATCGTACATATGCCATCGCCAATCGTCTTCTCCCATGTTTCCTAACGCAGCTGAGATTCCACCCTGTGCAGCAACTGTATGACTTCTTGTTGGAAAAACTTTAGAGATACAAGCTGTCTTATATCCATTTTCTACAGCACCAACTGTTGCTCTTAATCCAGAGCCTCCAGCTCCTACAACAACAACGTCGTAATCATGATATTCGATTTCGTAACTCATATTAAAAAATTAAAATTAACCACATTGATAAACATACAAAGATTAAAATAAGTATAAAAAAGAATGATATTAATAAATTAATTACCTTTTTAGCAGATTCGTCATGAATATAATCTTCTAGTATCTCGTTAACTCCTACTCTCATATGAATTAGCCCTAAAACGGTAAATATCAATATAAATAAAATTGACCATAGGCTTCTTAATTCTTCCAATATCAACTGATAAGGTTCGCCAGAGAAATGAATTATTCTCAAAAACAGATATATGATGAGTGGAATCAATAAAATGGTAGTTAATCTATGAATTTTCCATGCATTTTTTGCTGATTCCATAATTAAAATATGCCCATCACCATCGTCCAGAAAATTACCGTTAGAACAACTGTAAGAAATACTGTTAACCATCCTGTCAATTTGGCAGTATTTAAGTCCAATCCATAGCCTGAGTCCCAAAACAGATGTCTGATACAATTTGCAAAATAAAATAAATATGAAAATGTTAAACCAATAAGAATTGTTCTAACAAACAAATTGTTAGCTAATTTGATTACAGTTTCAAAAAAATCTTCACCACTACCAATAGCGAATAGTAAAAATATTATTATCAATGATCCCAGCGATGAAACAACTCCTGTAATTCTATGAAGAATAGATAAGATGGAAGTAATTTGCCATCTATAGACTTGAAGGTGAGGTGAAAGTGGATTGCTCATTATTAATCACCTATTTATATCAAAAAGAATAGATTTAAACGACAGTAAATTAATTTTTCCTCGGTATTAATGCCCAATAATCAAGACTTAAAAGCACCGAAGGATCAAATCTATTATTTGCATCCCGATGTTGAAATTGATACGCCTGTGCATCTCCTATTCCATTACTTCTTATTCGTAATGCTCCAAGCTTATCTGAAACTTCAATCTTGTCTAAAATAGTACTCCACGCAAAAACTGTTGTTCCCGCAAAGCAAGGTGAAGCATGAGTACCTCCATTTATTGCAATAATTTTAAAAGCATTCGACAAGCCATTAAATGTGAGAGCTCTTGTTAAGCTAATTACATGACCACCATATACAATCCGTTTACCAAATCTTCCACCTTTTTCAACGAAATGATTGAAATGAACTTTAGCGTTATTTTGGTACAGTTTAGTCGCCATCATATGTTCTGCTTCTTCTACAGTCATTCCGTCAATGTGATTAATTTTTTCACTAACATTATAATCTTCGTAACAAAGAGCAGATCCAGATGCTGCAAAGTCAAAATTCGAAACATCAAAATTATAATTTTCAGCAATAGATATTACTTCTTTATTTGATACTTGTTTATTTAAATCAGGAATTGAGGGATTAACTTTTTTAAGATTTTTATTTTTCTTTCTCACCATGACCCATCTTTTATAATCAATTACAGGATCACCGTGTTGATTAGATCCGATTGAATGTACATAAACGACCCCGTTATCTCCATTTGAATTTTCTTTAATACCTATAACTTCTGACGTTGAATGAATTGTATCCCCTGGGTAAGCTGGTTTGAGAAATTTGCATTCAGCATATCCAAGATTAGCAATTGCATTTAATGAAATATCTGGAACGGTTTTTCCAAACGCAATATTGAATAAAAGAAAATCATCAACTGGAGATTCATCTAAGGACATTTTTTTTGCAAACTCTTTTGATGAATGTAGGGCATACCTAGATCCATAAAGAGCCGTATACAATGCACAGTCTCCTGAAGTGATTGTTCTGGGTGTTGCATGAATAATTTTTTGACCCATTTTGAAGTCTTCAAAAAAATTACCAATTTTATATTTACTTGTTGATGTTTGTGACTCCTCAATATGAGAATCTTCCTCGACTTTATTGACTAGTGACTCGGCTTCTATAACTCTTTTTGCGTGGGCAACATGAAGTTCTTCTATTTGACTATTCTCAAACGTTATAACACCAATGTTAGGATCCTTTTTTCGTGCCTCCTCAAAAGCCGCAACAATTCTTTTTGCTTTATCAAGCTGTTCTGGGGTTGGAGTGAAAATTTTATTGCATATTTGAATTTGCCCAGGGTGAATGAGTGTTTTGCCATCAAAACCTAATCCATGACTATAAGTACATTCTTCCTCAAAACCTTTTGAGTCTTTAATATCGTTAAATACTCCATCTAATATCGATAGTTTAAATGCTTTTGAAGCCATCATACATTTTTCAAAACTAGTAACTAAGGCAGTTCTTTTTAACTCGTCTTCTAGTCCGAGCTCAGTTGAAAGGTCATTAGTTCCCATAACAAAACATTTTAAATATTTTGAAGATTTGGCAATGTCATATGCGTTTACTATGGAAAGTGCAGTCTCCATCATTACCCATATTTTTATTTCCTTATTATTAATATATTTTTCACACTTTTGTATATCTTTAGCCTCATTAACTTTTGGCACTAATATTGCATCTGGAGAACAATTCTCTAAAATTTTTAAATCTTTCTGCCCTTCTTCAGAATCAAAATTATTTATTCTTATTACCTGTTCTTTGTTTTTATTCACTCCAGAATTTAAAATATCAACAATGGCTTTTCTTGCATCTTCTTTTGCGCTCAATGCTACAGAGTCCTCTAAATCGTAAATCAATGAGTCGACATCCAATGTACTACTCTTTTTTAGTGCCTTGGCATTAGAGCCTGGAACGTAAAGCACACTCCTTCTTGGTTTTCTTATATCTTTTCTCATTATTTTAAATGGTCCTCTATCAGCATTTCAGCAATTTGAATTGTGTTTAAGGCTGCACCTTTCCTCAAATTATCAGATACTACCCAAATTGATAAACCATTTTTAGTTGAAGTGTCTTCTCTAATTCTTGAAACATAAGTATCGTCATTACCAGCACATTCTTTCGGAGTTACATACCCACCATCTTCACGTTCATCGAGTAATTTACAACCTGGCGCATTTTTAATCGCCTCTCTTGCTTGCTCTACAGACACTTTTTCATGAAATTCAATATTCACTGCCTCTGAATGACCAATGAAAACCGGTACTCTCACACATGTTGCGCTAAATTCTATTTCATTAGATAGAATCTTTTTTGTTTCTTGATTCATCTTAAGCTCTTCTTTTGTATACCCATCATCCATAAATTTATCAATATGAGGTATAACATTAAATGCAATTGGTTTTGTAAACTTAACATTGTCTTTTATTTCATCTGAGAACATGTTTTTTGTTTGGTCAAATAATTCATCCATACCAGCTTTACCTGCACCTGAAACAGATTGATAAGTTGAAACAATCACTTTTTTTATTTTAGAAATTTCATACAATGGCTTTAATGCTACGACTAGTTGTATTGTTGAACAATTAGGATTAGCAATAATATTTTTTATTTTATAATTTTTTATAGCATCGGGATTTACTTCAGGAACAATTAAGGGGACATCTTTATCCATTCTGAATTGACTTGAATTATCGATAACAATGCAATTTTTTTCAGCAAACATGGGTGCCCATTCTTTTGATACGCTTGCTCCAGCTGAAAATAGTGCTAGATCAACTTTTGCTGGATCAAATTTGTCAATGGCTTCAACTGTGAGCTCCTTATCTCCAAATTCAACTTTCGTTCCCTCACTTTTACTTGAGGCAACAGGAAAAATGTTAGATGAGTCGTACTTTCTATCTGAAAGTATGTTAAGCATCTCTCGACCGACATTTCCAGTTGCTCCAACTATTGCGATATTTAAGCTCATAAATTAGAAATTCTGTTTTAATTGATTAATAATTTTGTCTCCCATTTCAACTGTCGACAAATTTTTATCATCATCACCTATTAAGTCGGCTGTCTTATAGCCATCTGAAAGTACTTTATTAACAGATTGATTAATGAGATCAGATTCCTTATCCATATTAAATGAATATTTAAGACACATTGCAAAACTTAAGATAGATGCAATAGGATTTGCTATTCCTTTGCCGGCAATATCAGGCGCTGATCCGTGAACGGGTTCATAAAGGGATTTTCTAGAGTTATTTGAATCAAAAGCGCCCAATGAAGCTGAAGGCAGCATTCCTAAAGACCCTGTTAACATAGCGGCTTCATCAGAAAGAATATCTCCAAATAAATTGTCAGTAACAATTACATCAAATTGTTTTGGATTTCTTACAAGTTGCATAGCACAGTTATCCGCATACATATGTGAAAGCTCAACATTTGGATATTCATTTTTATGAATATAAGAAACCTCTTCTCTCCATAAAATACCTGATTCCATAACATTTGATTTTTCACATGAAGTTACTCTATTGTCTCTTTTGCTTGCCAGTTCAAAAGCAATTCTTGCAACTCTTCTTATTTCCTCTGTAGTATATGACTGGGTATTAATTCCAATTCTGGTTCCATCACTTTTTTCTTCAATACCTCTCGGCTCCCCAAAATAAATACCTCCTGTAAGTTCTCTTACAATTAGGATGTCTAAACCAGAAACAAGTTCAGATTTTAAAGATGATGCGTCAACCATTGATTCAAAACATAAAGCAGGTCTTAAATTAGCAAATAGATCCATTTCTTTTCTGATACTTAAAAGCCCTTGCTCAGGCCTTAAAGAAAAATCAAGATTATCCCACTTTTCTCCTCCAACGGCACCAAGTAAGACTGCGTGAGACTCTTTTGCCTTAGCTAATGTTTCATCTGATAAGGGAACACCATATCGATCATAAGCTGCTCCACCAATATCATCTTTTTGTATTTCAAAAACAACATCACTCTTTTCTTCAACACATTTAGCAACTTTAATAACTTCATCCATTACTTCTGGACCAATACCATCTCCAGATAAAATTAATAATTTATATAATTTGCTCATATTATTTCGCTTCTATATAGCCAAGGAGTTTTCTTAGCTTGATTATTTTCAAAATTTGAAATTGAACTTGATTTATTTAAAGTCATGCCAATGTCATCAAGTCCTTCAATTAAACATTTCTTCTTAACAGGATCGATTTCGAATGTTATTTCTTTTTGTTCATTGTTTTCTAAATAAGTTATGTTCTGCTTTTCTAGATCAATGTTGAAATTCAATGTATTCTCAGCAGAGTCCTGTAATTTAGCTACAGTTTCTTCGTCAAGAATTATAGGTAAAATACCATTTTTGAAACAGTTATTATAAAATATATCGGCGTAACTTGGCGCAATTATACATTTAATACCATAGTCAGCAATTGACCAAGGGGCATGTTCCCGTGAAGAGCCACAACCAAAATTTTTACCCGCTATCAAGATACTCGCACCTTTATACTGATCTTGATTGAGTTCAAAAGAATCTATTTTATTGCCATCCTGATCAAACTTTAACTCAAAAAATAAATATTCTCCAAGACCTGTTCTTTTAATAGTTTTCAAAAACTGTTTTGGAATTATCATATCTGTATCAACATTAGTTATCCGTAAAGGAATTGCGTTACCAGTTAGTTTATTAAATTTCTCCATTATAGATCTCTAAAATCAGTTAATTTACCTTTGATAGCTGCAGCAGCAGCCATTTGTGGACTCATTAAGTGTGTTCGCCCACCTCTTCCTTGTCTTCCTTCAAAATTTCTATTTGAAGTTGATGCACATCTTTCTTGAGGTTTAAGTTTATCTGCATTCATGGCTAAACACATTGAACATCCAGGATCTCTCCAATCGAATCCTGCTTCTATAAATATTTTGTCTAAGCCTTCTTTTTCTGCCTGTTCTTTCACAAGTCCCGAACCTGGAACAATCATTGCATGAACATTTTTTTCAACTTTGCGACCTTTTGCAATTTTAGATACGGCCCTTAAATCTTCTATTCGTCCATTCGTGCAAGATCCGATAAAAACTTTATTTACTTCAATTTCATTAATTGGCGTATTGGGTTCAAGACCCATATAGTCAAGCGCTCTTTCAATAGATCTCTTTTTTTCATCACTACTTGCATTTTTCGGATCAGGAACATAGCCATCGATCGAGACAACATCTTCTGGACTTGTTCCCCAAGTGACTTGGGGAATAATTTCATCAGCTTTTATTTCTACGATCTCGTCATATTGTGCGCCTTCATCAGTAGCAAGCGATTGCCAATACCTAATAGCTGTTTCAAACTCAACTCCAGAAGGAGCAAGTGGTCTGCCCTTTAAATATTCCCAAGTTTTCTCATCAGGGCTGATTAAACCAGCTCTTGCGCCTGCCTCTATAGACATGTTGCAAACTGTCATTCTGCCTTCCATTGATAAATTTCTAATTACGTCACCTGTATATTCAATCACATAACCTGTTCCACCAGCAGTTCCTATTTTTTTTATAATTGCTAATATTATATCTTTTGCAGTTACTCCATCCATGACCTCACCTGTAATTTTAATGCACATATTTTTAGCTTTTGTTTGAATCAGAGTTTGAGTAGCAAGAGTATGTTCAACTTCAGATGTTCCTATGCCCCACGCTAAAGCTCCAAAAGCACCATGAGTGGACGTATGACTATCTCCACAAACTATTGTCATTCCAGGTTGAGTAAATCCTTGCTCGGGGCCAACAATATGAACTATTCCTTGCCGCTTATCTGACATCGGTAAGTAAGTAATATTGTTTTCCCTAGCGTTCCTCTCTAATGTTTCAACTTGTAATTTTGAGTCTGGGTCTGCTATGCCCTTATCCCTATCCATAGTGGGCACATTATGGTCTGCTGTAGCCAGAGTAAATTCAGGTCTTCTAACTTTTCTACCGCTCATTCGCAATCCCTCAAAGGCTTGTGGACTTGTTACCTCGTGGACAAGATGTCGGTCAATATAAAGTATTGTAGTTCCATCATCATTAATGGAAACGATATGGTTATCCCATATTTTATCATACAAAGTTTTAGGCGCACTCATAATTCAGTTAATGATATTAAAAAGAAAAAGAATTGTTTATTCTTTTGTACTGTCTGTTTCTTCTGATTTTCCATCTTCCGCCTCAGGACTATTTTCCTCTTTTGCTTCAGGTGTATCTTCAGTTTGTGTCTCTGAAGTCTCAGCTTGCATGGTAGCCTCCTCTTCAGTTGCAAGTTCTTCTGCGGCTACGATTTGTTCTTCCGCAACCTCTTCTGTTTCATCAATATAAAGACTAGCTAAATCAGGCTGCTTCTTTCTAATTCTTTCAACAATTCTCGCTTTTTTACCAGTCAGGTCTCTTAAGTAGTAAAGCTTTGCTCTTCTCACCTGCCCACTTCTTACAATGGAAATGGAGTCAATAGTGGGACTAAAAATTGGAAAAACTCTTTCAACACCCTCACCAAAAGATATTTTTCTTACCGTGAATGAAGAACTGAGGCCTCTATTCTTTTTTCTTATACAAACACCTTCGAATGCTTGGATACGTTCTCTTGTACCTTCTCTAACCTTAACATTTACTCTGACAGTATCACCTGGATGAAACTGAGGTATTTTCTTACCCTTTATAAGTGTCTTGATTTGATCTTTTTCAAACTGTTCAATAATATTCATGATTGCCTCGCACCGTCTTTTAATACTTTATTTCTTGCTTGTCTTGTTTTTTTTGTAGTTTTTCCATATGTCTGGCCTCATTTTCTTAGTTATTTTCTCAGACATATCCAAGCGCCATTTACTGATATTCTTATGATTACCAGACAGCAATACATCTGGAATAGTTATGTTTTTCCATGTTTTTGGCCTGGTATATTGCGGATACTCTAATAAGTCATTGTTAAACGACTCCATTTCACTAGATTCACTATGTCCCAAAGTCCCTGGAAGGAGTCTGACTATGGACTCAACTAAAACCTGAGCAGCTAACTCTCCACCAGCTAAAATGTAGTCTCCAATACTTAATTCTTCTATCTCGTAATAATCCAAAAGGCGTTGATCAATTCCCTCATACCTACCGCAGAGAAGATTTATTCCTTTCATTTTTGATAATTTGCTAACTTTCTTTTGCGTAAGAGGTTTTCCCCTTGGACTTAAGTAAATTAAAGGATATTTTTCTTTGGATTTAATATTTCTATAGCATGCATCAATAGCTTTACCCATGATATCTGGTTTAAAAATCATTCCTGGTCCACCACCAGCTGTTGTATCATCAATTTTTTTATGTTTATCTTTAGTATATTTCCGAGGATCAATTGTTTTTAATGACCATATCTTTTTGCTATGAGCTTTACCTATAACACCTTGTCCGAGTATGCCAGGAAAAGAGTCAGGAAATATTGATATGATTTTAACTTTATACATTTTGTTAATTTAAATATTCACTTACATTTTGAACCAGTAATAATTTTTTCTCTAAATCCACTTTTTTTATTGTCGCTTTTGAGAATGGAATAAAAAAATCTTTTTGGTCTTTCTTTCTTACCTCTATCAAATCAGCTGATCCATAATTTTCAACTGAACATACTTTTCCGAGTGTTTTCTTATTTTCATCCTTTACTTCTAAATTAATTAATTCGTGAAAATAATATTTTTTTTGATTATTGATTTCAGGTAATTCAGAAGAATCTATTTCTATAAGGGATCCAACTATCAACTCAGATTTTTCTCTACTATCAACTTCCTTGCATGATACTATATATCCATTAGGCAATTCTTTTATTTTATTTAGGTTTGTAGATTTATAATTGTTTCCAATCCTAAAAGACTTGAACTTAAATATATTATCAGGGTTTTCCGTGAAAGATGTTATTTTGAAAAACCCTTTTAATCCATGAACTCCTCTAACTTCGCCAACTGCTATGAACTTAGACATGATGAATTAGAATTAGACTTTTACTTGTTCTCATCTCCTACTTGTTCTTCCCCTTTTTCTTCCTCTTCTGCTGGAGCTTCCTCTGCTGCTGGAGCTTCTTCTGCTGGAGCTTCTTCTGCTGCTGGAGCTTCCTCTGCTGCTGGAGCTTCCTCTGCTAGAACTTCTTCTGCTGGAGCTTCTTCTGCTGCTGGAGCTTCCTCTGCTTGAGCTTCTTCTGCTGGAGCTTCTTCTGCTGCTGCAGACGCCTCTTGAGCTGCCGCTAAACGTTCTTGAGCTTTTTTCTTTGGTTGTGCTTTTTTTGGATTGTTTCCTTGAGCAGGCATTGGGATTAAACCCGCAGCACCCAGGATCTTTGCAACTTTGTCAGTGGGCTTTGCTCCTTTAGATAACCATTCCTTTATATTATCCTGATCCAATTGAACTCTGTCTTTATTATCTTTATTTAGAAGAGGATTAAACAATCCTACTTTCTCAATAAATCTACCGTCTCTTGGACTTCGAGAATCAGCGACAACTACTCTATAGACAGGTCTTTTCTTGGATCCTGCTCTAGATAATCTTATTTTTAATGCCATTTTTTTCTCCTTTTGTTAAAAAAATTAAAATTTATTCTTTAAAAAATCATTTGGTATACCGGCGCCTAATTGTCCACCTAACATATTTGGATCTATAGAGCCCATTCCCTTTTTTGATAACTTCTTCATCATATCGGACATTTTTCTATGCTGTTTTAATATTTTATTGATATCTGAAATTGATGTACCAGAGCCAGCTGCAATTCTTTTCTTTCTTGATCCATTTATAATCTTTGGTTTATTTCTCTCATACTTTGTCATTGACAAAATTATTGCCTCTTGTTTTATAATGGAATCTTCAGGATTATCTTTTTGCGGGATTTTATCTTTCATGTTTTTAAGACCTGGAATAAATTTCATTAAATTTGAAATCCCTCCCATTTTTTTCATTTGTCTAATTTGGCTAAGTAAATCATCAAGGTCAAACTCCCCATTTTTCAACTTTTCTGCCATCTTTTCAGCATCTTCTTCTTTAATAGTTTCAGATGCTTTTTCAACTAATGTTACGATGTCGCCCATTCCCAGAATACGATTGGCTATTCGTTCAGGATGAAAAACTTCAATAGCATTCATTTGCTCACCCATACCCATAAATTTAATAGGACAGTTAGTTGCGTATTTCATGCTTAGGGCGGCTCCACCTCTTGCATCCCCATCTACCCTCGTTAATATTGTTCCTGTTACTGTAATTGTCTTAGAGAAGTCAGTCGCAACATTAACTGCTTCTTGTCCAGTTAAACTATCAAGAACCAACAATGTCTCTGTTGGGCTAATTTCTTTTTCTAATTGATTTAATTCATTCATAAGAGTCTGATCAATATTTATTCTTCCAGCTGTATCAAATAATAGACAGTCGATTTCTTGAAGTTGTGCAAATTGCAAAGCTCTCTTTGCAATATCTATTGGCAACTGATCTTCAACCTTTGGTAGAATTGAAACATTTATTTGTTCTGAAAGTTTCTTTAATTGATCAAATGCTGCAGGACGAGACGTATCAAGTGATATTAATAATACTTTTTTGTTTTTCTTTTCCTTTAAATAATTACCAATTTTACCAACTGTCGTAGTTTTGCCGGAACCTTGTAGTCCAGCAAAGAGATAAATTGAATTTCCACTTTCATTTACTTTCAATTCACTGGAGTCTGAACCAAGAGCCATTATAAGTTCATCATTGACAATTTTAGTTATCATTTGAGCTGGAGTTATTGACCTAAGTATTTCCTTGCCGATAGACTCTTTTTTAACTTTTTCTATAAAACTCTTTGCTACAGGTAAAGCTACGTCAGCTTCTAAGAGCGCTCGCCTAATATCACGCAAGGCCGCGTCCAAAGAGCTCTCGTCAATAGAACCAGTCTTTTTTAGACCTTTAAAAATAACATCAAACCTATTACTAAGGCTTTCAAACATTTATAACTCACTTTCAGCAGGTAACGCATCAGTGGGCGAAACTCGCTGACTGATGTCGACACCTATATTAATAGGTACCGCAGGAATATTTTTCTTGCGGAAAACAGCTATTTTTTATTATTTGTCTTCAAACTTGTCAAGTTTGAATTGGTACTTATTTCTGGAAAATTAGGTTTTACCTAATATAAAGGCTATATGTCGGAATTTGAATTTATAAAAATGAATGGCTTAGGGAATGATTTTGTAATCATAGATCAAAGGAGTAACAAGCTTGATCACAGCTCAACTGAAGTTCAGCATATATGTAATCGTGATAAAGGCATAGGCTGTGATCAGTTAATATATATACGAAATTCTGAAATAAGTAACATACCACTTTTAAAATTTTACAACTCTGATGGTGGTGAGATTAGTGCCTGTGGAAACGGAACAAGATGTGTCGCAAATTATTTAATGGAACAAGATAATAAAAAAGAAATTGAGATTATGACTAGTGAAAGAAAAATATACTGCCAAGCTAAATCTAATAGCATCGTAAGTGTTGATATGGGTAAGCCAATATTTAGTTGGAGTAAAATTCCTTTATCAGAAGATATTGATCATAAAACTATAGAGTTCACTTACAACGAATTAAAAGTGTATAATCCATTTTTTGTCAATCTTGGGAATCCACATGCTATATTTTTTTTAGATGAAATTAAAAAATATAACATTAGTGACTTTGGCCCAATAATCGAGCATGACAACATTTTTCCAGAGAAAATTAATGTTAGCTTTGCTGAATTAAGAGATAAAAATCATATTGCATTGGATGTTTGGGAAAGAGGTGCAGGTAGAACGCTGGCATGTGGCACAGCAGCATGTGCAACTGTGGTCGCTGGTAAAGAATTGGGCTTATCAGATAATAATGTTAAAGTATCATTGCCAGGTGGAGATTTAGAAATAGATTATTTGGATAATAAAAATATAATTATGACTGGGCCAACAAAACTAGATTATAAGGGCCGATACACAATATGAACAAGCAGCATTCAGAAAAGACACCAAAGGTTTACTTCAATAATTCTTGCAGTATATGCAGAATGGAAATCAATCATTATAAAAAGTTTAATGAAAAATTAGGCTGGATTGATGTTACAAACAACAAAGAAGCTCAAAAAGAAACAGCTAAATCTTCTGCGGAATTAATTCGAAGACTTCATGTGGAGCAAGATGGTAAAATATATCAAGGAATAGATGCCTTTTTAATAGTTTGGTCAAGACTGCCAAAGTATAGATGGCTATATAAGCTTGTTAAGACACCAGGAATTTATCATGCAAGTTACATAGCATATGAATGCTTAGCTTATGTACTTTTTATCAAAAACAAAGGTCAATTAGCTAATGAGAAACCCTGAAGTTAAAACTTACGGCTGCAGACTTAATTTTTATGAGTCTGAAGTTATTAGAAAGTTTGCTAAAGAAAATAATTTACAGGACCACACTTTTATTAATAGTTGTGCTGTTACCAATAAAACTATTGCTGATCTAAAAACAGAAATTAGAAAGCTCAAAAAAAACGATCCAGATAATAAAATAATTTTAACAGGATGCGCAGCTCAGATTCATAAAGATGAGTTTGTCGCCATGAATGAGATAGACTCAATTATTGGCAATAAGGAAAAACTAGAGTCTAAGACTTACAAAGAGATTAAGGAAAGCAATGATAGAATTTATAAAGTAGGGGATATATTCGAGCATGGTCAAGCTATATCACCAATTATAAAAAAGGTTGAGAATAGAATAAGAGGATTTGTTCAGATTCAAAATGGCTGTGACCACAGATGTACTTTCTGTATTATTCCTTATGGACGCGGGGACTCTAGAAGTGTTGATCCTGAGAATGTAGTTAACCAAATTAATGCTCTTCTTGATCAAGGTTATAAAGAGATAGTTTTAACAGGAGTAGATTTAACAAGTTACGGTCAGGACTTAGAAAATAAACCAAATCTTGCAACACTAGTCTCTCACATTCTTTCCTCCATACCTAACCTTAAGCGACTAAGATTATCTTCACTCGATGTCGCAGAAATTGATAAAAATTTAATGGACCTCATTAAATACGAAAAAAGAATTCTTCCTCATATTCATCTATCTCTGCAAGCTGGTGATAATATGATTTTGAAAAGAATGAAAAGGAGACACTTGAGAGATGATGCTATTTCAGTAATTAATGAAATTAGAAGCGTGAGATCTGAAGTTGTCTTTGGTGCAGATATAATCGCGGGATTTCCAACAGAAAGTGATGAAATGTTTCAAAATACGGTGGATCTAATTGAAGATTGCAACATAACCTTTCTGCATATATTTCCATTCTCGCCTAGAGAAGGAACGCCTGCAGCAAGAATGCCCCAGGTTGATCGCTACATAATAAAAAAAAGAGCAAAAATCCTTAGGGAAATCGGAAAGAAAAAGCTCTTAGAGTATTATGACGGACTCAAGAATAAGAAGATTAATGTCATTGTTGAAGATAAAGGCAGAGGCAGATCAGATACTTTTGCAAAGGTACAAATTGATAACAATTTAGACAATGGGCAAATAGTTAAAATGATCGTTACAGGTAGAAATCAGGCTGGTTTAACTGGAAATATAGTTGTTTAATAATTTTAAATCCCAGATAAGTAAAATTTTTTCAAGCCACAGGATAGATGATGCCTCACTTGAAAAATTCGAAGATCTTTTAATCATGTCTGATATCGATTTGGAAACCTCTTCATTTATTATCAGTAAACTTAAAAATGAAAAATTTATAGAGAACCCTTCTATAGAAAAAATACAATCCTCATTAGAGGAAATAATAAAAAATATTTTATCTAAAAATAAAAAAAATATTGATTACTCAATAAATAAAAGTCCCTATGTTATTCTAATGACTGGTGTGAATGGATCAGGTAAAACTACAACAATTGCAAAATTAGCAAATCAATTTAAGGAAAATAATAAGAATGTCTTAATGGTTGCAGCGGATACATTTAGAGCAGCTGCAGTAGAGCAATTAAGTGAATGGTCTAGTAGAATTGGGACTAACATAATTAAAGATATTGATGGATCTGATCCAGCAAGTATAGTTTTTAAATCAATAGAACATGCAAAGCAAAATGGTAATGATGTTATAATTATTGATACAGCTGGCAGACTACAGAACAAACAAGATTTGATGGATCAACTTGGAAAAATTGATCGAGTTTTAAAAAAACACGACGATAGTTTTCCACATGAATCTATCATAGTTATAGATGCAACTACTGGTCAAAATGCTCTTAAACAGATCAAGGAATTCAATAAATATACACCTATTACTGGGGTTATTTTAACGAAGTTTGACTCGAATGCTGCAGGAGGAACAGTTGTATCATTATCAAACTCTACTGATATACCAGTATTAGCAATTGGCTTGGGTGAAAACATTAATGATATTGAATCATTCGATCCAGAAAAATTTTCTAAGAGCTTAGTAAATAATTAAAATGATCTTATGAGAGAAACTGTTGCGCTCTCAGTTCCAGGATTAGTATCTCCTAAACTTGCATTCGAAATATGATTTAAATTGAAGCCAATCCTATTTTCGCCCATTTCATAAGAAAATTCTATCTGGCTTCTAAACTCTAGATTATAGCCTAAATCTTTACTGTCTCCTCTGTCATAATACCCTGCAGCAAAGCTTGGAGTGAAATTCCATTTTTTTGAAACAATAAAGTCTTTTCTCAAGCCTGTATAAGCATATTTCCCACTATCGCCATTCAACATGGCGCCGATGAATGGTTTTAATCCATAATTGTTTTCATAAAAATTATTTCCGTATAATAACTCTAATCTTAATTCAGAAGAATCTATTGTATCATTTACATCGAATTGACCAATTGATATTGACCACTTATCCTTTTGATCTGCAAAGGCGAAGTTTCCAAGTGCAAAAGTGATGAGTAAAATAAAAAAGCTTTTCTTAAGCACTAGTTATGTCCCATGCCTTACATAAGTATCAGCTATTTCATCTTCTTCTATATATCCACCTGACCATGTAACACATCCTTGAGACCATTTAACAACATTTGTTTCGCCATCACATCCATCAGCTATGATTTCTTCTAGCTTTTCATACAATGGCTCCTGTAATTCTTGAAATTCAGAAATGTCTTCTCTGGTAGTCAATTCAACATTTTCATAATCTTTAGAATCTTCTACAGAGTCATTATCTTCAATGCCGCCGGCAGTTGCTATATTAAAATTTAAGCTTAAAACGAAAAATAGAAAAACACTGTAAATTTTTAATTTCATAAGAAATACTCCTTTGTTTTTATATTATATTAAAAAAGATTTAATTGTTCAAAAAATATCAACAAAGTGACGAAATTTAGACCTTTTCTATTTTTCTTCTAAAAATAACAATTAAACCAATAACCATAAAAATAATTGGGGCAAACCAGAGAACATAAGTAAGTTCCTTAACTGGCGGGGTCATCAGAATCCAATCTCCATATTTTTCAACTAAGAAACCTTTTATTTCTTTATCTGTCTTGCCTTCAACAATTTTTTCACGAATGAGTGTCTTTAAATCCTCTGCTATTTCAGCATTTGACTCATGAATAGTTTGACCTTGGCATACTAAACATCTCACTTCTTTAAATAAATTGACTGCGCGAGTATCCTCAGACAATGCTGAAAAACATAATATTATATAAGTACATACTAAAATAGAAACAAAGTTTAGTTTCATTAATTATAATCCCTTAATCATTGGTAAAATTTTTTCGTCTAATTCATTCATATGTATTGGGCCAATGTGTTTATAAATAATAATTCCGTTATTAATAATAAAGGTCTCTGGAACACCATAAACGCCTAGATTAATCGCAGATCTGCCAGAAATATCAACGCCAATTTTTTCAAAGGGATTGCCTAATCCCTCAATAAAATTTTTAGCTTCCTTCTCATTATCTTTGTAGTTTAAACCATATATATCGACATCATATAGCTCTGACAAGACCATGAGTACATCATGCTCTGCTCGGCAGGGAATGCACCATGACGACCAAATATTTAATATGACAGGTCTATCACTTATCAAATCTTTATTTGTCATTTTTCCACTATTAAATAAGCGATCAACTGAAAATTTAGGCACATCTTTTCCAACTAGTGGTGATGATAATTTTGTAGTATCGTTATTAAGTGAGAAGAAGAAAAATATACATAGCAGAACTATGATGATAAGTGGCAAAAACCTAATTAATCGCATTTTCTTCATATTTTTTTCTATTCAAAATTGCAGTTATAATTCCACCTAAAATAATCATAATAACACCTAACCAAAGAATATTCATGAATGGCTTGATATGTAGTCTAAGACTAATCGATTCTTGATTCTGAGGAACATTCATTACTACGTAAACGTCTGAGAAAAATTGGTGAATGATACTTGTTTCAGAAGTTATTGTTGGAGGATCAGAGTAAAAACGGATCTCAGGAGAAAATTCACCTAGATTCTTTCCATTTTTAGACAGTGATAAATACGCTCTTATTGAATTGAAATTATCTTTTTCTTCTTGTTCAATATTCTTAAAATCAAAAATATATTCTTCTAACTGAAGCTTGCTACCAACCTTTGCATCGTAAATTTTTTCTTGTGAATAAACAGCATTGCTAACAACTGCTAACATAAAAATTCCAAAACCTGCATGAGCTATGCTTTGACCAAAATTTGACTTAAGAATAACTTTGGTGCTTTTAAAATTAAGACCTGAAGATAGTGACGAAATAATTAAAATTAAGCTTAAGAAGATGATTAATATTTCGGTAAAGTTAAATAAGTCATAATATAAACTTGTTAAGAAAGTAATTGTTAAGCAAGAAATCAAAATGTATCTCATTTCATATAAAATTTTTAAAAGTTTGCTTTCTCTCCAGCTCAATTGTGGAGAAAGAATCATGAAGAATAAAAAAAGGACAATAATAGGCGTAATACTTATAGCATAATATTGAGGGCCTACGGTTAGACTTTGATTATAGAGAAGATCCGTTGCTAAAGGGTACATAGTTCCAAGAAACACTACGATCAAAATTGAGATAAGAAGCCAATTATTTACCATTATTCCTGTGTTTCTACTGGAAATATTATGTAAAGAAGGCTTATTAATCTTTTCTGATTTTAAAGCGAATAAGAAAAATGAAGTGCTTAGGATAATGAATAAAAATATTAAAATATATAAGCCTCTACCTGGGTCCGAAGCAAATGTATGGACCGAATTTAAAACTCCAGACCTAACAAGAAAAGTTCCCACTAAACTTAGTGAAAATGTTAGAATTGCAAGAACCATTGTCCAAGACTGCATTGTGTTTTTTCTCTGTAAAACGACAACGCAATGTATTAATGCTGTTGCAGAAAGCCAGGGCATAAGTGAGGCATTTTCAACAGGATCCCAAAACCAGTATCCACCCCATCCTAATTCATAATAAGCCCAATATGATCCAAGAGCGATGCCAGCTGTTAGAAAAGACCATGCAGCAAACACCCATGGCTTTGCAATGGTAGCCCATTTCTTATCGACTTCATTAGTCAGGAGACCAGTAATAGATAAACTAAAAATAAGTGAAAATCCAACATATCCTATATACAAAATTGGTGGATGAATTGCTAATAATGGATCTTGTAAGATTGGATTAAGTCCTAACCCATCATTAAAATTTTCATTATTTGTATTAAAAGGATTAGAAAGAAGTAATAAAAATAATACAAAGCCAAATATCATTAAGCTTTGAACTGCTACAGTTATTTCTTTAAACTTCTTAGAGCTTGATTTTGAAAGTGAAAATAAAAAATTAAACAAAACTAATATTAGTATCCAGAGTAACATGCTCCCTTCATGATTTCCCCATACACCAGATAATTTGTAGATAAGGGGTTTCTCAGAATGGGAATGAAAATAGACTAGATCAAAATTAAAATCAGAAGTTATAAATAAAAATATTAATATAAAAAAAGAAACTAAAATTGATAGAAACTGTATTGCTGAAATTTGAGATATACTAAGTAAATTATAATTCTGAGTTTTAAATAAAAATCTAGATTGAATTATTGAGGTTACTAAACATAAAATTAATAATGAATTCGCAATATAACTTAGGGTTAAACTCATTATTCCTGCCACTTACCAGTTTCTTTTAAGGATTTTATAACTTCAGGTGGCATATAGTTTTCATCATGCTTTGCCAAAACTTTATTAGCAATAAAGCGTCTGTCGTTCATATATATACCTTCTACAACAACTCCTTTTTCCTCAGCAAACAGATTGGGCAGAATGCCTTGGTATTTAACACTTATTTGCTCTTGACCATCAGTTATTTTAAAATGAAAAATACTATCTCCATCACTCACAACTGATTCAGACTCAACTAATCCACCAAGCCTGACAATTTGACTGCCTGTTTGATTGTTTTCTATAATTTCTGATGGACTATAGAAATAGACAATATTATCTCTTAAATTGTAAACTATTATTAAAATAGCTATCCCAAAAATAATTAAACTTACTAAGAATTTAATTAGCCTTTTTTTTACTGTATCAGTCACGGTTATTATTTATTTTATTTAACACTTCTTCTCTTTTTTTTAATCTGAGGAAGTTTGTGATAAATAGTGTTATAATAGAAATGAAAAAGAATCCATAAGCAGACCAAATAAAGGGAGCGTATCCTCCCATACTTATAAGTTCGTTCATTTTACTTCTCTCATCCTCACTATTTTATTATCTAATATTTCAATTCTTAATCTGATAAAAAAAACTGTTATCAAAAAAAGAAAAGTTGCAAATGTCATTATAAAAAGGGGTACCATCATTGATATATCAATACTAGGGGCAGAAAGCTTTGAAATAGTAGCAGGTTGATGCAATGTATTCCACCAATCAACAGAAAATTTTATAATTGGAATATTTACAAAACCAACAATTGCCAACGCTGCAGATATTTTAGAAGCAAGATCTTTATTGGTTATAGACTGCCATAAAAAAATATATGCTAAATACAAAAAGAATAATAATAGCATTGATGTTAATCTTGCATCCCATACCCACCATACGCCCCAGGTAGGTTTTCCCCATATGCTTCCAGTCACAAGTGAAATTAGTGTGAATATCATTCCTATTTGTGCAATCGATCGTGCAATTATACTAAAGATTGGATTTCTAGTTATAAACCAAAGAACTGAGGAACCAGCAAGTATGGTGTATGCCATTAAAGCAAACCAAGCAGACGGCACATGTATGTACATAATCCTCATCGAATCACCTTGAATATAATCGGGTGGAGATTGTAATAATGAAAAATATAATCCAAAGGTAAAAGCAACTATCGTTGATACTATTAGAAATGGATTTGCCTTTTCAATTATACTAATTTGTTTATTTGTTAATTTTAAATTCATTTTCTAAAGATATATATTTATTCATAATTATTTCTATTCCACATATAGACGCAGACCATACGCTGAGACGTACATTGAAAGAACAAAGGACATCATGGAAAGAGCAAGCAAAATGGGCCATGATTCAAGGTTTGTGCCAAATATAAGAAAAGGAACAAATAGTGGTATTACAATTATCGCTTTCAGAAATATGGTTCTTTTGGCACCAAGAGTTAAGGCACTAACAAATGTTACAATAAAGACCATACCAAGTGATCCAAAAAATAGGTTAAGAAAAATTAGAAAAAAACTATCTAAGCTCACATAAAATAAAAAACTCAGTATTGGAAGTACTATAAATAACGGCAAACAATAAACTACCCAATGAGTTATATATTTACTAATGATTATTACTTCAATTGATGGATTTTGCTGAAGGATAATATCTAAATTTCCATCTTCATAATCAGCATTAAATATTCTTTCCATGGTTAGTAAAATTGATAGTGATAGCCCAATCCAAATTATACCTTTAAATAAAACCTGAAGTTGAACATCATTTGTTCCAAATAGAAATGGCAATATAACTAAGACTAGAACAAAAAAAGAAGAGGTATAAAAAAAACTTGAGCTTGAGTATAACGCTAAATATAAATCTCTTTTGAGTAATGCAAACATAATAATTATTTAAATTTTAATTTCATTTGTAAATATATTTTGTAAATTGATATTCGAAGTAATAATCACAATCCCATTATTAGTATTAAAATTTTTGATTTTTTGAATTAATGTTTGACTGTTTTCATCATCTAAAAAAACGAAAGGTTCATCTAAATACCATATCTTACTTTCTGTAAAATTAAGCCTTAGAAGTGATATACACTTTTTTTGCCCATCACTTAAAGAAGCAACATCTCTTTCCATAAGATGTAACAAGTTAAAATCTTCTAAAAGTTTTGAATAAGAAATATTTTTTTGATAGATAATTTCCCATAGCTTTAAATTGTTTTTGACTGAGAGATTGTCTTTTAGAGAATTCTTTTGACCTACAAAATTGAAAAAGTACCTATAATTAGAGTCTTCAAGAACATTTTGATCATTAAATAATATTTTTCCATTATAGGATTTTATGAAATTTGATAGCACTCGCAGGAGAGTAGTTTTGCCTGATCCATTGCTGCCTCTAATTACAAGTGTTTCACCAGATTTAATCTTTGTATTTAGATCTTTTAGGACTAAGTTTTCACCTCTATAACAAGTTAAGTCCTCAATTTTTAGTTCATTCATATTAAACTTTCTATTGATAGCTGTTCAAATTAGTCTTATTAATACATCCAGTAAACCCTCTATGTACGATAGCTTTAAATCAAAAAAAACACTCAAAATCGGCAAAAAGACCTATACATATTATAGTCTTAAGTATGCTGAAAAGAATGGATTGAAGAATGTTTCAGCTTTGCCTTACTCAATTAAGGTGCTTCTTGAAAATCTTATCAGACACGAAGATGACAAAACTGTCTTAAAAAGTGACATAATTGAGTTTCAAAAGTGGAAGAAGCAGAAAAAAATTTCAAAAGAAATCAATTTTAGACCAGCTAGAGTCCTTATGCAGGATTTTACTGGGGTGCCTGCGGTAGTAGATCTTGCCTCAATGCGTTCTGCAATTAAGGATAAAAACGGTGATCCCAAAAAAATTAATCCATTGTCACCTGTTGACCTAGTTATTGATCATTCAGTTATGGTCGACAAATTTGGCTCAGCCTCAGCGCATAAAACCAATGTTGATTTGGAGTATAAAAGAAATATTGAACGATATGAGTTTCTCAGATGGGGTCAAAAGTCATTTGATAATTTTCGAGTTGTTCCACCAGGAACGGGAATATGTCATCAAGTGAATTTAGAATACCTTGCTAAAACCATATGGTCTTCCAGCGGATTAATCAATAATAAGAAAGTTGAACTAGCATATCCTGACACAGTAGTCGGAACCGATAGTCATACCACGATGATCAATGGTCTATCAGTATTAGGTTGGGGAGTTGGAGGTATTGAAGCGGAAGCTGCAATGCTTGGTCAACCAATATCAATGGTTGTTCCAGAAGTAATAGGTTTTGAAATTAAAGGTAAAATAAAAGAAGGAATAACAGCAACAGATTTGGTCCTCACGATCACGGAACAGCTTAGAAAAAAAGGAGTTGTTGGTAAGTTTGTAGAGTTCTTTGGTGAAGGACTTAAAGAATTATCTATACCTGACCGGGCTACAATTGCAAATATGGCTCCTGAATATGGAGCAACCTGTGGTTTTTTTCCAATTGATGAAGAGACAATTAAATTTTTAAAAGTAAGTGGAAGAGATGAAAAGGGTATTCAGCTTGTAAAAAAATACTCGAAACTTCAGGGACTTTGGGAAGATTATAAAGAGAATGACAGAGTTTATACTGATAAAATGCAATTAAACTTATCACACATATTACCAAGTCTTGCCGGACCAAAGAGACCCCAAGATAAAATAATTCTTTCTAAAGTTTCGGATGAATTTTTGAAATCACTTAAATCCGAATTCTCACAAAAAAATATTATAAATTCATCTAAAGTTAAAGATGAAAATTTTGAAATGGATCACGGCCACGTGGCCATAGCTGCAATTACGAGTTGCACAAATACATCGAATCCAAGTGTAATGGTTGGTGCGGGTTTGCTTGCAAAAAAAGCTGCTGAGTTAGGCCTAAAAACTAAACCTTGGGTAAAGACTTCGCTTGCTCCAGGCTCTAAAATTGTAACAGATTATCTAGCAAAATCAGGGCTACAAAAATATTTAGATGATTTAGGATTTCACCTAGTTGGCTTTGGGTGCACAACATGTATTGGAAACTCAGGACCTCTTGATCAGAATATATCAGACACTATTAGTAAAAATAATCTCATAGTCAGTGGTGTATTATCAGGTAATAGAAACTTTGAAGGAAGAATTAATCCATTTGTAAAAGCAAATTACCTAGCTTCTCCACCTTTGGTTGTTGCTTATGCACTTGCTGGATCAACGAAAATAAACTTAGATAAGGATCCAATTGGAATTGGTAGCAGTGGTAAAAAAATATATTTGAAGGATATCTGGCCTACCAATAAAGAAATTCAGAAGATAATAGGTAAAACTATTACCTCAAAACTCTACAAGCAAAGATACAAAAATGTATTTAAGGGTGATAAAAAGTGGAACTCAGTAAAAGCACCCCATGGGTTAACTTATAAATGGAATAAAGACTCAACGTATGTACAACACCCTCCTTTTTTTAAAGATCTAAAACTTAATCAAAATAATATAAGTGATATTGAAGATGCTAATATTCTAGGTATTTTTGGAGACTCAGTTACTACGGATCATATTAGCCCTGCAGGAGCAATAAAAGATGACGGGCCAGCAGGTGATTACCTAAAGAATAAAAAGGTAAATAGAAATGATTTTAATTCATTTGGTGCACGAAGAGGGAATCACCAAGTAATGATGAGAGGAACATTTGCAAATATTAGAATTAAAAATGAAATGCTAAAAAATATTGAGGGTGGTTATACAATTCATTACCCTTCCAATAAACAAATGTCTATTTATGATGCCTCTATTAAATATCAAAAATCTAAAACACCACTGGTTATTATTTCGGGTAAAGATTATGGCATGGGGTCTTCTAGAGATTGGGCTGCAAAAGGAACTAAATTACTAGGGGTAAAAGCAGTTATTGCTGAGTCTTACGAGAGAATTCATAGATCAAATTTGGTAGGTATGGGTGTCTTACCATTTAAGTTTACTGGATCCGACAACAGAAAGACTCTCAAGCTAAAAGGTTCAGAAAAAATAAGCATCAGAAATGTTAAAGATAATTTAAAACCGCAGGGAACCTACAATGGATTAATTGAGTATAAGAATGGTGAACACAAAAAAATTAAAATAAAACTTTTAGTCAATACAGCGACTGAAATAGAATACCTCGAAACTGGAGGTATCCTACAATATGTGTTTAGAAATCTTATAAATTCTTGACTAAATTAAATTTTATAATCAGACAAGAACTCGAGAGAGCCATCACCACCTGCAACAGTACTTCTTATAGCTTCAAATAGCTTTTCAGAAAACTCAGTAAAATCATCAGAATCTATATTATAACTTTCTCTATATAGAGAAAAGCTAACTTCTACACATATTTCTCCACAATCGGTATAGTAGAACTGATTAGATAAACTTCCAAAATCACCTTCATCATTAATTCCAACAGAACATGTTTCTTCAAAATTACCTGAGCCTCTGGTTACAATATTTTTTGTTTTGGTCTCAGCGGCTGAATAGAAACCTGAGTCACAGCCAAAAAAAGTCCTTCTGTAATCAGTTTCTTCTGATTTTGATCCTAAGATACCAAAGTTAATGTTGTCAAAATATACGGCGTTATCGTTTGGGCCTATATCTAGAGGTACCAAGTTTGCAAAAACATAAAAATTACCGGATGGGACACTTCCAGACTTCTCAAGATCATACACCTTCCATTTTCCTGGCAGCATTGGTAAATCGACTTGGTTATATGCACTAGAAATTGTTCCTTCGTACATTAGATTTTCATTAAACTCTTCTGATACAGAATATGAAGTAAATGATAGAAGTAGTACAAAAGTCGATATAATTATGTTTTTCATGATTTTTTCCTATTTTTACTAATATACTAAATTAATTTTATTGAGAATAAGAGTCTTAATTTCATATGTAAATAAAATTTATTTAACTGATGTGTAAATAATATCTATTAAATCTCTAGAAAATCCCGCAGGGTCAGATGGCTTTTCACCATCTAAAATTTTTGATTGTTCATACAGCATAGTAGCAATTTTACCAATTTCCCCGATCTCTTCTTTTTTTGTACACATCTTAGCCATTTTTTTTATGAGCTTATGATCAGAGTTAATTTCCAATATCTTTAGGGATAATTCCTGATTTAATTGATTATGCTGCTGAAGTATCTTTTCCAAATGAGGGTCCATAGCATTATCATCCCCAACTAAACATACAGCACTGTCAGTCAACCTCGATGAAATCCTTACATCCTTAACTTTATCCTTAAGCTGTTCTTTCAGTAATATAACTAATGGATCGATAGACTTGTTTTCTTTTTTATTATCTTTTTCTTTTTTGCTATCAAATGAATCTAAATCATCAAGTCCTTTTGTAACTGACTTAAAAGACTTTTCTTTATAGAGAGGAGTAGATGATGTCCAAAAACTATCTACCGGATCATCTAGTATTAATACGTTGATGTCCCGAGATTTATAGCCTTCTAAACTTGGGTTATTCATTATATTTTCATAGCTGTCACCCGTCATGAAGTAAATATCTTTTTGTTTTTTACCCATCCCTTCTACATACTCATCAAGCGAAATTAATTCTTTTGATTTAGAATTTTTAAAAAGGGAAATCTCTAATAAGGACTCTTTCTTTTCAAAGTCCTCATAAATTCCTTCTTTTAATACAGGGCCAAAATTTAACCAAAATGATTCAAATGATTTTCTATCTTTAGACAGTTTCTTTTTTAAGTCCGATAAAGTTCTTTTAACAAGAGAAGATCTTATTTTTGCAACAACGGGATTATTTTGAAGCATTTCCCGGCTAATATTTAGCGGGAGATCTTCGGAATCAATAACACCTCTTATAAACCTTAAATATGGCGGCACCAGCTCAGGACAATTATCGGTGATGAAAACTCTTTTTACATATAATTTCAGTCTATTTTCTCTGGCAGGTTCATATAAATCAAAAGGTTTTGATGATGGTATGAAATTAAGAACAGTATATTCAATTTTTCCCTCAGCTTTATAGTGCGAAGTCATCCAAGGCTCATCATACATCTGACCTACATGATTATAAAATTCTTTATATTGCTCCACTGTAATTTTATTTTTAGGGCGAGTCCATATTGCTGAAGCAGAATTAACTGATTCAGGCTTTTCATCTTTTTTCTCTGACCCATCCGTTATAAAAATTGGAATACTAATATGATCTGAATATTTACGTATGATGCTTTCAATTCTTGACTTTTCTAAATACTCTTTTGCCTCTTTTGTTAATGTTAATTCAATAGTGGTCCCCCTATTTGATGGCAAAAGACCAAGATCTTCATTCTCTTCAATTGTAAAATTACTTTCACCGTCTGAAACCCAAATCCATATTTTATTTTCACCAGCTTTTCTTGTTGTAACTTTTGTTTGAGATGCAACCATGAAGGCAGAATAAAATCCAACTCCAAATTGTCCGATTAATGAAAGATCATTTGTTTTGGACTCTGATAACTCTTTTAAGAAATGAGCCGTTCCAGATCTAGCAATTGTTCCAAGGTTTGAAATCAGATCTTTTTTATTCATTCCAACTCCGTTATCAGAGATTGAAATCGAATTTGATTTTTTATCTATATTAATACTTACAGAAAAATTAGGATCATCCTTTAGTAATTTTTCTTTTGTATTAGACAAGTACCT